>JALWRB010000451.1 GCA_027077875.1 Candidatus Heimdallarchaeota archaeon | reverse complement strand
ATGGTCATTAGTCTGTCTGATTTAATCTGTACTTGACATCTATTAATCGTCGGAGAATCGTTGATAAATTTTTTTCTCAGTAGTTTTATCAGGGTTCGATCCACAGATGATCTATGTCAGACTACGACTATATCCTTTGGCAGGAGGAGGCGAACAAGGTGATCTTCGATGACGAGAGCCTGTACACGGACAACTGGATACACCCGATCTCCGCCAACTGGGAGGACTACAGTCGTGACAACTACGATGTGGAAATCGATGTGACAGAGTCCAGCACCTCACGGGTTCCGCTCGTGGAGATCAGTGACTATAATACCCTCGTGCGCATGGTCGGCAGGCTCCGCAATCACTTCTCGCAGAACTCGGTGAGGATCCTCTTCAGGGGGCAGAGGAACCACCATAACTTCGTGCAGTTCCCCAGTTTCCTCCGCAACTACGTCGACAGTGACAGGTTGGGAGACTACATGATCGATGTGGACTGGCTTCACTTCTTCCACGTCGCCACACGCTCACGGTTGAGTGACAGTATCAATCTGCTAGCATGGGAAGCTACACTTCAGCACTACGGGATCAAGACACGGTACCTCGACGTGGTTGACAACCTGAACAAGGCTCTGTGGTTCTCAATTTCTGATGTCAGGAACCGATCCGTGAGCCAGAACGATTACTCATACCTCTTCGTCTACGGTATTCAGGTCCAGCACACGGTGGCAAATGGGGTCTGGGACAGCGACAACCTCAGGCTCATCGATCTCCGGCACGCCAATCCCCCGCTCTCGCTCCGCTCCCATGTGCAGGACTCGATGCTCTTCTGCGACAAGCGGATACTCTCCATCGACTTCATGACGACGGAGAAACTGGAGAAGTTCGGAAACTACTCCAAGTACCTCTTCTGCGTGGTAAAGATCCCGACGACAACGGTTAAGTCTTGGTTCGGAGCAGGGTCGTTCCTCTACTCCTTCGACAGTTTCTTCCCCGGGTCGGACAACCTCCTGAGGGAACTCCAGCAGTGGTGGAGGGATTTCTTGGATATCAATGGGAAGCTCAGACCTGATTCTGTGGACGAGTTTGTACGGACTTTCGGATCGATCTCGTGACTATCCTTCTGTACTGTATTGGGCTTACTGGATGAGATTTCAATAATTCTGGAATTTGCACTCATTCTCCATTGAGAAACTACATAGTACCCTCTACCATATTGTTCTTTATCTCTTATGTATACCGTGTGTATTAATGCTAACCTTCGGGTAGGAAGTATCGACACTAATAATAACGGAGTTTAATCATCTCTATGTAGATCCATGAAAGAGGGAAAAACCACATTGCATCGACTAAATATTAATGGTCCACTTTTTCATACAAAGTACATGTGTACTTTGATTTCAAACTCTCAAGAACTAGTGCACAAAGCATGTGGAGCGATTTCTTCCCTTGTGGAAGATCCCGATTGTGGGCAGCAATGTAGTAAATAATCAGGAGACTCCGCTATACGATTTCTTAAGGCAATCTGCATCCCTTGGTAATGGTTATCCCGACTCCAAGCTGGGTTGGGGTTATGTAACCTTGGACAACGCATTTAACAACGCTTACACTGAGGGAAGATACGACTATTACCAAGGTGGAGGTCAACTCTGAGGTGTCAATAATGAAAAAAGTCCTACTACTTTTCCTACTCCTCCTGCTCATTTCAGACACTCGGGCAGGACCTGCCGTCCTCGTGGTTTATCGCACGGAGAGGATTGAAGTTGGACCGTATTCCAGTTATGCCTATCGACGTACATGGACGTATTTGGACATACCAACGGATCGCCTTGACAATATCTCGTATCCGCAAATCTATTTCGAGACAAATGGGACATCAAAACCCTCTGTTGAGTCGGCAGAAATTAGAATTTATCTCTTCAACTACAAGAGAACAAATCTCACTGATTACCCATTTGTAGGAGAATTAGGAAGTACTACCTTTTATCTGGGTGAGAATTCCTCGATCCCGATTGATTTTGTCAAGACGAGTAACCTAACCACATATCCCCTTGGATTGATGGTTCTCAACTTGGAAAACACCTCACTGACAATTGATTTACTCGTGGGACTGATCGATTTGGAGAACATTCTTGTAACGTCATTTGTCCATGAAACTCCATTCCTATTCTTTCCTGTCATAGTTGCTCTAATTACTGTACGAAGAAAATTGGATTGGGGAAATAATTAAGCTCTTCTACATTGGATCCACTACTTAGTCCCATCGACTGTACCTCCAGTTCTCGATATTGTTCTCTCAGTCATAACAGGATAAATACGATATTGAAATTTGTATTTGCTGGATATTCATCTCATGGTCACATGTGGAACTCAAGTCGCATGATCTCACCACAATGTGTAGGGAACTCAATGGAGTTGCAATCGGCTCCCATCCAACAAACGAGCTGCCCGTCGTTCGGACTCATGGGGAATCCACAGTGCTTGGGCAAGGGCATGAACTCTCCACAGACGTCACAATGAAGATCCAAGTTACTCATGATGCCAATGTTCGATGGGCAATTGGCCAAATCCTGTGATTTACAAGACTGACAGCAGTAGAACCGGGGTTCACCCTCGACAGTCACCTCTATGAATTCAGACGGGATCTTCTTACTGCAGGTTCTGCACCTTACCTCGAGATTGGATTCGAGGATCTGCCTATCCACCTCCTGTCTGTACCTCTGGTACTCTGTCACATCTCCTGGACTGAGGTTCTCGCCGAACTCATCGAGGAATCCCTCCTCTAGTTGCCGTATAAGTCTTCTGAACATAAGTTCATTGCTCCCCGGGTCTGCGTTCACAACTGTCATAACCTCCCCTCTCAACGTGAACATCATGTAGTTCGATCCGATCTTGATCGCCTCCAGATTCACACTCGTAACCTCCCGTGCAAACGCCTGCATAGCTGACAGGAATCCCATAATTAGGTTGTCGTCGACATCCAGTTTTCGGTAGTTTACGGTCAGGAGTGGGAGCCCACTATTCGAGAGGAGAAACCAGACATTATGGATCATATATCAAATTCTGACCTATCATATTTTAATTCTCCTGTTCTTCCAAAGAGTTCTTTATCTACACGATCAGTTGCCTGACTTCTCGGTTTCCTTTATCTTGTAACTCCCTGAAGTTCCCCCACCCGAATACCTCTCTGAAGCTTTCGATCTGCTCCTTACTCAATTGTGGTTGCCGAGCGGAGACGAGCCAGTGGACACCTTCGGTATACGGTGGGGTGGTTAGAGATCCGATGTAATACAGGTACTTGTGCTGTGTATTCACTTTCTTCTCCAGTTCGTGGTCGATCTCCACGAGGTCTCCATCTAGAAGTGCCTGTATGAATCTGTTCTTCACACCCTCACTGAACAGGAAGGCGATGACGACAATCTCGTCCTTCCATGTGCTCACAAGGTGCATCTCTAGTGGGTACCTTTTACCGTTCAGCGTGTGCTCAGAGGGTGAGTGAAAGTGGAACTGCTGGAATTGTAGCTCGGATGTCTCCGCTTCTTTGTCGAAACCTTCCATTCCCCTCGTCCTAAATATCAAGGTACCTTCACAGTCTATCTGTAAAGCGTCATTGACGATCTTCCTCTCACGGACTATGTCGGTGATGTTCAACTTTAGATTACCTGTTGTTTGACTAGGGTAACGTGCATCTAGATCGATGGGGCTTTGGCCACTCACTGAATAGATCTATCTGTGCTGTGATTTATAGATTCCGATATTTCTTTAGAATTTACAGTAAATATCTACTGAGGTGAGGATCTAGAGCTTGGGAATGGCTGGACTGCCAGTTGGTCCACCTGAAGGGCCTCCACTGGGGCCACCTGGACCAGATGGGACCGTTGCTGTACCTGCTGGTGTGGCTGTCGGGGTGGCAACTGCTCCTCCTTTGGCCTTCTGGATGGCATTGAGCACCTCTTTGAAGTCCTCCTCCAGTAGGTCTATCCTGTTGGTAAGGTCCTCGATCCTCTTCTCATAGTCCTCGACGGTGGTCTCCAGCTGCTTCTCTAGCTCCTGTATGATGCTGTTAAGTTCTCCTACGGTCTTATGATCAGTACTCTTGATCACGTCCTCGGGGACAAGTTCGTCAAAATCTACTTTGTTTCGTCTTCTGGCCATTGGCATCACGCCTTGCTGTTCTCGTGGTGAGACTCAATGTTACCGAGCAGATTCACGAAGGCCTCGTTGACATTCGACCCATCCTTGGCGGAGGTCTCGACGTATGGGATTTCGATGTTCGACCACTCGGAGAGGTTCCTCGCATACTCCAGACCGGAGTCGTAGTCGATAGAATCTGCATTAAGCTCCCTCAAGTCGCTCTTGTTACCGATGAGCACCATCGGGATTACCTTGTTCTTGTTGTTCTCCATTAGCTCGGTGATCCACTGAGGAATCTTCTCGAAGGTCTCGGCCCGGGTTATGTCGAAGACCAGTAGAGCTCCGGAGGCACCTTGGTAGTAAACTTCTCGCACACTCTGGAACCTCATCTGTCCTGCGAGATCCCAGATCTGGGCGACGATCTCGTCATCTCCCAGCTTGACCCGCTTGACGGCGAAATCTGCTCCTATAGTCATCGCGTAATTGGCCTTGAATCCTTCTCCTAAGTAACGTTTTCTCAATGCTGTCTTACCTACAGCACCCTCACCGAGCAGTACAATCTTGAATATTTTTCTCCGGTTGCTCATTGCCTATTCCTCTAAACTGTTCAATACTTCATGAGATACCCTAATAGATAAAGGTAACTCTCACGAGTTCGGTAATTTCAACGGAATTTTTAGCATTATTTATTTTACGCGAAACATTCTCACTGTTAATGGTGAGTTTTTTCTTTCTGGCCCTGATGTACAGTGATTTCAAAGCGGCACTCGGGTGAGCCAGTTCCTTGGCACGCAATCTCCTTCACGATGGGGTCGAGTCCGATCAGGATCTGTAGTCTTCCTGCGATGTATCCCGCGAGGTAGTCGCAGAAGGTCTTTCCCAGATCTCGGATACCGCTGATTGCTCCGTACTCCTCGATCATGATCACCCTTCTGAATGGTTCTTCTGGATCCTCAGGGCTCAGCCTAACCTCACCCCACTCCCGTGTGAGTGAGCTAGCAGGGTGCGAGAGGTACTCATGGAGTAAAGACACCCCTGTGGAGAAGTCGACTGGAGCTTGTACATTTCTCCTCTGTACCAGTTTCTGCAGGAGTTCTTTGCCTGGGCCGAATATCCCCAGCTCCCTTCCGCTCGAGTACAGAATTGACCCCGTGAACTCATCCATGAGTTTGAGGGCGACGACTATTGGCTGCAGGGCACTGACGTGGATGAAGTCTGTACGCTCCCTCAGCAGCTTTCTGAAGAAGAGGCTATCCTCATGCTTCAGGGTCAGCTCGTGGATGACCTCGTAGAAGTACTCTCTCCGCTCGGCCTTGTCTACCTTGTCCTCGTAGCTGGGAAGTTGTCTCTCATCTATCTCGTTGGGAGCTAGTAACTCGATCTCGAACTGGCAGTACTCGTAGCCCATGGCGTGGCACTGCACCTCAGTGCACTTCGACTTGGTACCCATGATTGCAGTCGTGATTCCAGCGAGCTGTCCAGCCGTGAAGTCACAAAGTGGCTCTCCTATGTTTATTCCGATGGACGCTGAGGCGAGGCCCCAGATGTTGAGTACGATCTTACGATCATTCACGCTCTGGAGTTTGGCGTTCTCCGCAAAGTTAGTCCTCAGGAGTTCCCTGTCAGAGAAGTAAAGCTCGAAGGCGTCTGCAAGGTACCTGAATTTCTTCTGTGTCTTACTGGTCTTCCCCAACCTTGGTTCAAGCAGGTTGAGGATGTGGTGAAGCATGCCCGTGATCCCGAGCTGTTGCCCTGCTCTGTACAGTAGAAACGGAACCAGTGGGTCCAGACTGTAGAGTGAGAGAAGTGTCAGCTGGTAGGGCGCGAGGTGAATGAAGTCACCGATATTCTGCCTGAGTTGCTTAGATCCATTAAGAGAGTCCCAGAAGTTGATGGTAAGGTAAAGAAGGGACTGCTTACTTTGATCTATGAGCTCCTTGGACTGCACGGCGTGCTTCATGATGGTGTCCCACAAAAGCTCTCTGACGCTGTCATCGTCCATTCCTCCCTGAAGGACGATCTGTTCATTAATCATCAGGGTCGGGAGATGTTGAATATTATATCGAGTAGCTGCCTCCGGTGTCGCTTTCACATCTATGGTGTGAACGTGTACGAACGAATCCATCCCCTGACCGATGACCTCAAGCGTGATCTTCTCTATCGGGGGACAATAGAGGCAATCTTCGCTTGTGAACATGACTAGTCTGATGGGGTGGTTTTCGGACATCTTCCCTCTACTAATAGAACATCTTTAGCTATATTATCCTTTCTACTCAGGAATGAAATGGTTGTAGGGTATATCGAACGGATATTTGCCGTACTTTATCATAGATTATTTTATTGATCATTTTGGTCTGTGATTAGTGAACTCAGGTACTCAGGATACCCGGGCAATTCTGATCGAATCCCTTGGCACCCTGTTCTCAAATATTGACGGAAAGAAGGTGGGTAGAGCGGACGACCCGAGGTACGAAGCCCTGCAGAGGATTGACCAGAATTGGGACGATATAATCTATGAGGATTTCTGGAAGGCGATCATTGAGACCTCGAACATCGATGTCCAGTCGAAAGCGATCTCGATCCTCTTGGAAAAACGGGGGATAAAGGCGTATGGGAGGATCTTCAGGTACATTGAGTCGGGGAGGATCGCGGACACTGAGTTCATAGCGACGAGCTTTGCCAGATTGCTCTTTGAGCAGATGACCGGTGATTACGAAGACGCTGACTTGACGTACTCGGTGACGGTTTTGAGTAAGTCTTTCACCCGGGAGAAGTCGGGGATATACGTACTTCTTCGTCCAATGGTCGAGACCCTTTTGGATCTTCTGGCCAACCTCAGATTCGACCGTGACTACAGCGAGAGGTATGAACCCACGCACAGAAAGATTGTGGAATTCCTCACCGAGATCCTTGATGGAATGGCTAAGGACATGCTTCCTCATGTAGTATCGATGTTCACAACGTCCGCCAAGAGTACGAAATTCACGAGGTTCATGCTCAGCGAGGTGGAACTCCCCTCCAACCTGAGTGCCATGTTTCTTCTCAAGAGGAGGGCAGGAATCATCCGGCTCTCCAAATTCAAATCCATTATCGAGGATCACTCATTCCATCCAGTAACTGCGTTTCTCCTCAGGAAGTTGGTGTCGTTCCACGAGATCGAGCGTTACAACGCTGCCAATATCCTGAAGGATGTGCTTCCTGGTTTCTACGGCGAAGTTGATAATGAGGGGCAGAACTCCTATTCCCACCTTATGCTGGGACCGCACTCTGACGGCTTCCACTCCTTCCTCCAGAGCCTAGAAGACACTAGGTTAAGTTTCCGTGTCGTTCTATCATTCCTGAAATTGAATAAGAAGTGGAATGACCTTACAGATGATGATTTGGGTAAGATTGTCAAGGAACTCAACTACAATCTTCACATGAGGGATTTGACCTCGGGAGTCAAGAAGCTGGACTACACCAAGAACATTGAGCAGATCGAGGAGATTAAGCCTGTTGAGCTCAACGCAGAAGAGTCTGAGTTTGTTCGGACACTGGAACGCGAGCAGCTCCTCCATAAATTCTATGAGGAGAACCCCGAACCTCTGAACCCCCTCGAACAGTTCACAGAGATGTATCCCGAGGCACCTGAGGACATCGTACAGGTTCTGTTTCTCATGGACAGGAAGACGGTTCTCAAGCTTGAGGAGATAGGTTACCTACTGTACCTCCTTGAAGCAGAGGAGTTCTCGTACACATCCATGGTCGAGCGGAAATCGGAGCTGGTCACCAAACCCGAGGTCGAAGATATCCACCAGTTCATCAGCTACAGGAGCAGGCGGTTCCTGCTGAGAAACCGGGAGAAGGGAGTGAAGCTAGGTGACAGGATCGTATTCTACAATGATGAGACGTTCGATCTGTTGGCATTCAACGCGCTCTACCTCCCGTTGATCATCACCCGGTTCATTCGTACCGAGACGAATCCCAAGATCCTTGAGATAGTCCTCAGGGTGTTTGTTGGTAGTATTATGGTTCGAGACCTTCCGAGGGTCCTTGGTGTCTCCTTGGCACAGGCTATTCTCATAGCCCTCGAACGTGAGATAACAGTCGGAGTTGAAAGCAAGTTAATCTCCCTCTTCTACCAAATCATCGACACCCTCGGTGATGAAGATCTGGAGAGCTTGGTGAGCAAACTTGAGCAGAAGTACCACATCCCGCTGTTCGCGGGATTCCACTTCTTCATTAGAGCCCGGCTGAAGAATCCAAACACCGAGTACGAGGGGATCTTCGCTTTCAGGAATCTCGAGGTAACGGTGCGGATGACCAAAGCCTTGCTCGACCTCCTGATCGATGGTCACAGTGAGTTCCAGGAGGAATTCTTCAACCTCATCAGTGGGTACCGGAAATATGGGGAGAGATACATCCCAATGATCGATTCGATGATCAAAGAGAATCTCGACCAGATACCCGAGAGTGTAAAATCCCACTTTTCCAACAATAAGGATCTGGTTCTTCGGGTCCTCTTCTCCCCCATCACTGACAAGAGGGATGCCAGAGAGACGGCGAGGTCTCCGCGTCGGAAATCGGGACGGAGAATGAGTGACATAGGCTATGACGAATAGAATTGCTGATAGGACTAAGAATCAGAATAAATTTCCATAAACTTCGAGCTCTCAGAGAAAGAATTATACCCGAAGCTGAGAAACCCAAATCCTAGATGTCTTTCAAGAAGGTGGAAAGAGCGATTGAGTTCCTTGAGAGAATAGGTCTGACCGAGATAGATATTGAGGTCTACACCCTGCTTCTCGACTCCCCTCCTCTTTCAATTGGTGAGATCCAGCAGTCCCTTGGGCGGATTGAGTTCCTCGAAATCGGTGCCTCGATCCGGGACATGCAGGATATTGGGTTGGTTAAGGCGACAAAAGGAGATTACCACAGGTATTTTGCAGTCCTCCCGTTTCTCCGCGAAGCGGTCACTGTGGAACGAGAGACAATTTTTGCTCTCAATTCACTCGTGACTTCAATCAAGGAGAAAAAATACGAGGTAGACAAGAAACTAGAAGAGATCGAGGTCATCGGTCTACCCAGTTACACTTCCTCTCTGCTCTCTTCCTTCACGGATCAGTTCCACTCTCCTGTGGCCAAAAATATACAAGCAATCCGTGAGGCTACCACTGATACGGCAATCAAGGCACACCGGATATTCGAAAACAAGAAGGAGTCGATTCTCTCCATCCTTGGAGGAATTGACAATGAACTCTCCGACCTCTTGAAATCATCGGAAGAACGTTTTTCCCGTACGAGCTCAGGTGAGTTTGACAGTATGGTCAAAATCATCGAGAAGCAAAAAAGCGAAAATGAGTCTGCGCTCTCCAAGGGTCACAAAGAGATCAGCGCGAAGATGATCTCCCTCAAGAAGGCGATTGATTCCATCAAGAAAAGCATGGAGAAAACAGCTGACAAGTTGGGCGAGGAGATTTCCAAGCTCTCACAAAAGAGCGAGCAGCTCAAGGCAAAGGAGATGGAGCTGGAGGAGGGTATTGCCTCCATGGACGCACTAAAGCAGGATCTACTCTCCACGCTTATTACCGCACGTGAGAACCTTGCGTCCAAGGTTCATGAGGGTACTACCGAATCTCCCGCAGCCGGGCCTACACGTGATGAGATCAAAGCAGAGTTCAGCACTTTGATGGAAAGCGTGAAGGGCAAGACCGCGGATTCCATGCAGAGCCTTCTAGACAGTGTGAAAGAGCTCAGGGAGGGGCTAGACATGGAGATACTTGAGAAGAAGAATGCAATAAACTCACTAGGTGAGGAGGTCAAGAGTATCCTTGAATCCACAGAGGAGAGCATCACAAAAATAGGTAAGGCTGTGAGCGACACCCTGTCCAGACTTCACGTCGACTTCGTGTCTGGTCTCGAAGAGACGTCCAGTGAGCTATCCTCCAAATCTGCAAAGATAAACGAGCATGTGTCTGCTCTCCACTCGGAAGTTCAGAACAGCGTGGAGAAGGTGAAAAAGGCCTCGTTGGATGACGTGGGTGGTTTCTTCGAAGAGCTCTCCGAGCTGGTCACGACCACATTCAAGTCCCCCGAGGAGTTGATCAAAGCCTTGGAAAAGACACTGGTCTCAATCTCCGAGGACCAGGTCGACAAGTTCGTAGAGTCTAACACACATCTGGTCAAAACCCTGATGGATCAGATTCGGGAGTCCGAGGACTTTAACACAGGTCTCCTCTACGAACGTATCAACTTCGCCAAGACGATGCTCGAGGGCAGGGGTGCGGATCTGCGTGCCATCCTCAGGATGAGCGAGAGCTTCGATGTCAAACGACCGATTGATACGGGGATTGTCCTCGGTCTCCCTGCCATCTATTCGACCCTCAGTGACTTCGTGCTCAGAACCAAGAGGATGGTCACGGTCGTCACACCTAAGTTTGATGAGGGCATATTCAATGTGGCAATTAGCATGAGGGGTAAGTTCCGGACAACGATTGTTACGAAGTTCAACCCGAAGAAGAAGGATGCCATCATTAAGAAAGCGAAGGACATCGGAACTATCTCCCTCATCGAGTACGAGGGTGAGGACATCCTCGCCTGCTTCAGAGATAAGGAGGAGATAGTCTTCGGGTACATCGTCAAGGGTGAGGACTGGACTGCAGTGCGTTCCAGTCAGGACTCGATGATCTCCCTCTTCGAGGACAGGTTGAACGAAGTCGTCATCAGACGGTCGAAAAAACTCGTCTGACTTTTGTATCTCAATATTTTTATCTCTAAGATTATATTACTTAATTAATGAGCTTTGACGGATTCGACGACAATCCCGATTTCTTCAAGATCATCGAGCAGATCGTCAAGCAACTGGAGAATGCACCGGGACCATTTGGAGACCTCTTCAGGTCTCTCAAGAAACAGTTCGAGGACATGGATCCAGAGGAACTCAACAGAATGATGAGGGATCAGATGGGGCAGGGTGGTCTACCCTTCGATATCAACAACCTCATGAACGGGAACTTCAACTTCTTCGAGATGGCGTCAAACCCTGAATTCATGGAGAAGATGCAGGAGTTCCTCAAGAACGCCAATGTGAAGGTGGAGGTGCACCCTGTCTCGCAGGAGAAGGAGGCTTACTACGAGATCATCGAGGAGAACAACGGTGGACAACTCATCGTAGACATCCCCGGTATCATGGATCTGAGATCCGTTTACTGGGATCTGGAGGAGGGAGAGGCCAAGATCTACACAATCAACGATGAGGGGGACAAGTACAGAGCAGATGTAAATTTCCACAGACCCGTGAAATTCAAGGAGGCATTCGTCACCCTGAAACACGGAGTGCTCACCATCCCCTTTGAGTACATGGCAGATGAGAATTTCGTCTAGACCATGTACCTGAAAAAGATCTCCCATTTCTTGTACTCAATTTTCTCCTCGACATTGCACATCTCGACGAAGCTCCTGA
>JALWRB010000450.1 GCA_027077875.1 Candidatus Heimdallarchaeota archaeon | reverse complement strand
ATCCTCCTCGGTGACATCAACTGGCAGGCGCTCAACGCCCCACAGTCAACTCTCTTCGACTGGAAGGACGAGTCAACCTACGTCAGGTTACCACCGTTCTTCGAGAGCTTCTCACGAGACCCCGCACCCCCACAGGACATCAAGGGGGCACGTGTTCTCGAGCTCCTCGACGACAAGATCTCCACAGATCACATCAGCCCCGCTGGAGTCATCGCAGAGGACAGCCCCGCAGGAGTGTACCTGAAGGAGCACGGTGTGACCAAGGAGCTCTTCAACTCGTATGGGTCAAGAAGGGGTAATCACGAGGTCATGATGAGAGGAACATTCGCCAACGTAAGGGTGGAAAACCAGTTGGCAGAGGGCAGGAAGGGATGGTGGACAAAGTACGTCCCAACCAACGAGGTCATGACCACCTACGACGCCTCCCGCAGGTACATACAGGAGGGCATTCCGGTCATTGGAATCGGCGGCGCTCAGTACGGTCAGGGGTCTTCCCGTGACTGGGCAGCTAAGGGTCCAGCACTCCTCGGTATGAGGGCTGTCATCGCTGAATCCTTCGAGAGGATACACAGATCAAACCTCGTAGGTATGGGCGTCCTTCCCCTGCAGTTCCAGAATGGACAGGGATGGAGGAAACTAGGGCTCGACGGCAGTGAGACCTTCGACATCACGGGTATTAGCGAGGGACTCGACCTCTACAAGGAGCTGACTGTCACAGCCACCAAGTCCGACGGTTCTAAGGTGGAGTTCAAGGTGACTGCTCTGCTGTACACGGAGCCCGAAGTTGAGTACATCCGTTTTGGTGGCATTCTCCCTTACGTCCTCGCACAGCTTCTAAAGAACTGAGACTATATTTTATTCAGAAACCTATAAATCTTGAATGTTCAATCCCACTCTATGTCAAAGGACCTCAAGAGGGGAGAACGTAGACTCGACGACGACTACAATATCACCCTTGATGACCTCTCGTGCAGCACGAGTCTCCCCGGTAGATTCCTCCTTCTACTGATTCCAATATTCAGCATACTCCTGACCACAGGGGCCATCCTCGCGATCATTTACAATGTCAGGGAATTCGATGTGCCACCAGGACTCGCCCTCACAATCTCAGCATCAGTCGGAGTGGGGGTCTTCCTGCTTGGACTCATCGGCGGTAAGATCTGGCAAACCATCGGGAGAATTATGGCCACATCAACCTACATGGTCTACCTCAAGGAGAACAAGACCATCTTCCAAAGGATATTCGGCTGGTTCTACACCAAATTCGTTGAGAAAGATGCACAGGTCTACCTTGAGGGACGAGCAGAGGACCCCAGACTCGGTAACATACTCAACCTCATAAAGCTCGTCGCAAGAATATCAATCTCACAAGTAAGCTTCTTCATTGTGGCTACTCAGTT
The DNA here is from genome assembly GCA_027077875.1 of Candidatus Heimdallarchaeota archaeon. Lineage (GTDB taxonomy): Archaea > Asgardarchaeota > Heimdallarchaeia > Heimdallarchaeales > Kariarchaeaceae > S139-21. Next base: position 10,170 of record JALWRB010000450.1, on the reverse strand, counting down.
CCTCTCGCGACCACTCGTGAACTACATCGTCAGCCTCCTCCCGGGGATATTTCTCTCCAGAGCTCAGCAACTCATCGCCCAGAATGTACTCGCTCTGGGAATAAGCGTCGTCCTCATGACACTCTACCTCCCCATGTCATTCATCATCGAGGACTCCAATATCAGGACATGGATACCAAAAGACAGGAAAATCAGCACCCCGAGCGAGACCATCAGAAACCAGATCGACAGCATCGTCAGCTTCGGTGCAATACTCACAGGATGGGGGATTTACCAAACTCAGATCCTCGATCAGGGAACGCTCTTCTTCCTCAACTCATTGAGCAACCAGTGGGTACTACAGGGATTCGACGTCGTTCAGCTCGTGGACTACCTCCTGTGGCTGATCGGACTACTCCTCCTGTCTTGGCCATTCATACTCCCAGCTGCGTACTACTATTTCCTCACACACCACAAGACCGTGAACAACTTCAGAGCAACAGCACACTCCAAGGGTGTACCAATCGGCGTGTCCAAGGTCAGACTACCCGACACGGGTGAGCTACATGTCATCCAAGAATTTGTAGAGAAGAACAAATGAAAGAATCGAATGCTTCAAATAAGCCACAGATGCTATGAGATTGATCGCAGTATCCCTGTGGTCTCGGGCACATGGTGTAGTGGAAGCATGGTGGCCTTCGGAGCCATAGACCGGGGTTCGAATCCCTGTGTGCCCAATCATATTAGAGGCATCTATACGCATTTTTCATTACATTCCCGAGCCTTGAACGGATCGATCAACTCGATGAATCTTCCAACACCATCCTTCGACTGGATAAGTACATCTCTGTTCTTCAGAGTGCACCGGATGTCGTTTTCCACACAGAAGCTGTGGAAGTATAGCAGAAGTGGTTTAGAGTATGAGGTGTAGGACAGGTTCAGGTACTTCCCCTCCTTCAGGTAGATCGAGCCGTCGGTGTCGAAAAGTCCTCTGACGACTTCCTTCCTGTAAGGGAAAAGATCCGATGGCACTGCAACTTGGTTCCTCACCTTGTCTCCTCTCACCATCCCAAAATCGACCAGTAGTTCTGTCAGTCTCTTGGAGTAGATCTTTATCTGGATGCAGTTCTCGGACAGAGAGTAGGCTGTCGCTTTCAGTCCGAAGAGGGAGGTTGTGAGATTGATTATGTGCTCTGCGAACCTCTGCTCCTTGGAGTTCAGAGTAATGACGATCGACTTTCTGGAGAGATACCCGTCACCGAGTACGATTCCGATGAATTCAGCCAACTCTGGGCTTGGTTTGATTGATGTTATGACCGTCCTGTGCTCGGTTTTCACGGGTTTGCCGAGGACTGTGCTAACGTTGAAACCTACAGTGTCACCGAGAGCTTCGAGCTGGGATGAGGTTGCTGGTGAGTGCTTGTAGAACTGGTTCCTGAAATCGGTTCCTGTGGTTCTGGCGATCTCACGTAGTGTTAAACCTGCCTCTCTACACCTCTGCCTTAACCTATCCCATGAAGATGGGGAGAACCAGAGGATTGTTTCTCGGTAGAAGGGCATAACTTCTCTCCACACGTCTTGTACATAAATATCGTGAGAGCAGTCTACAGAATTGTGACGGTAAAGTCGGTTATACCTTAAGGTATTGGAATTTACTCGTTGCTAGAAATTTTCTTAACCTGAAATTTCTAAAATGGTGTATGAAAGTTGGAGATGAAGAGATTAACGAAATATATCGTGAATTAATTAGGAAAGTTGGATGGAAGAACCATAATAAAGAAAAAATTGAAATTAGCATTGAGGATAAGAGAGTACGCCACGCATTGGCGATCTATAAATCAATATCTGATGAAGAGAAATTCAGTAAAGAGGGTTTAGAAGATACTTGCCAGAAACTCAATTTCATTAGGTATTTTTGCATAATTGAACTAATCCTAAAGGAGAAGGTAAGACAAAAAAGTAGACAATTCAATTCTTTGGGAGCAATATTACTAGGATATAAAAATGAGTGGTGGATTCAGAAGGTATACGAGAGTTTGAATGCAATTTATGATTTGCGTAATAAATTAGTTCATGAATATAATTACAGTATTGAAAATAAAGAAGCTAGCAAAACGTCAGATATAGAACCTGAATATTTATCGAGTAATTTGCAGAAAATTGTTTATCTTCTAATTCTTCGAGTTGTGGATGAAGATGGAACGTCATTCATAAGAAATCTCAGAGATAAATGGAATAGCCTCTATCAATATTCGAACCAAATACCACTATTTGTTCCGAGATATGAGCAAATCTCGAACAGTATTCCACCTAGCATATTTGACGATAGCATAAAGAAAATTATAGCTAAGAATTTTGGAAATGAGAAAATGCCAGAGAATTCATTCAGTCTTAAACTGAGTGCATATGGAGGTCTATTGCTAAAAACAGACTACACAATTAATATTGAGAAATATTTCCATACCAGTGATATCAGATCATCAGAGACTAGGATATTACCGAATAAAGATGAGCTAGAGAAGCTAAAAGGAGTTCTAATTAATGAAATTAGCAAATCTCGAGATTCAGATAGTTTAATCTCTAAATTAAATTCTAAGAACAAAAAAAATGGAAAGACATTAGACTCAATCACGTTATTTAGTAAATCTCCTCAATCTCTTGTTTTCGAGATTGGATGGCTTTTCAATTATGTCAATTTTTCCATCTACACCACTTTAGAGATTCGAAAAATGGACGATATTGACAAAGGTAGCAACTACAAATTCATTTACTACAGGATACAAGATAATCTCTCTGACATTAATCTTGAAGAGAATATTACCCTTTGCCAAAAAGTTTTACAGGAAGGCGACAGGGGCACTCTGCTTATCATAAAACCAAATGATAACATGATAAAGACTGCAATGGATAAATTCAAGAATTATACGATTATCAGTTGTTTCAATGAAGGTTTAGTCATTAATAATGAAAATGGGATCCAGATTTGTGCGAAAAAGATCATCGAGTTGATAGAAACTATCAAATCTGAGGAGATTCATTTAATATTGAGATTACCCACTGCTCTCGTACTTCAGCTCGGATACAGTGCGTGTAAATTAGGAAAGACCATTCATCTCCACGAGTGGAGACAGAAGAACTCCGAATCTGAACCTGATCTCCATGAATTTTTCACTCTAAGGAAAGAAGAGATTGAAGAGCAGATATCTCTTCAGAGCTGAGCCCCTTGTAGCGTAAGAACTGCCAAATACCCCCCGCCTCCTCAATCACTTCAAGAGTGATCCGTATCTTTCTCTCATCAGTGTCAAACCTCGAGGAGACATAATCGCGAACAATGTCTTCATCTGTTATTCCTACTAGTTTCTGCAACATGGCAACGACCATACCTGTCCGATCTTTCCCTGCATGGCAGTGGATCATGACAGGTTTCTCCTCGCAGATAATCAGTCGCATAACCTCTGATATCTCGTCCCCATAGTGCCTAGGGAAGTACTCGTAGAAGAATGGATCCACTCCAATCTCGGTGTAGACCATCCCATGTGGTCTGACGTGTTTCTCACCCACTGGGACATTGTGGTAGGTGACATTGGACAACGTGTAGGGGAACTCCTCGCTTTCCTCCTTGTACCGGAGATCGATGACAGTCTGAATGTGAGAAAATGCCTTGGATGCGAGGGGATGGAGATTCGTCCCGGGAGTGGAGGATCTGTATATCAAACCAGATTTAATAGTAGAGGGATTAATCGTCGAGATGTCCCTGAAGTTCCAGACAAGGTTTTGCGTATGGAACTTCGAGATGAAGGAGGATGCACCATTCTCAAAGTCAGGGTACTTCTCCCTCACCCTTTGCAAGGTATCGAGTATCCACGACAGAAGTTGTTCTCGTCTGAGAACACCATTTACTAGATCGGAGTTGGGGTCGAAATCTTTCTTGTATTTCCTCTGCAGATCCTTGGGAATCTTTCTCAGGAGTTGTTTGGGGAGATAGCTGAATTCTTCATATCCCGCGAGATGGTACTCTATAGTGTATAGATGCTGGAGTACGAGGAACTGGTAGAACATGAAACGGTACTTATCAGAGCTCTGATTTGCGATGGTCATACTGTAGAAACTCTCGACAGTTCGGTTGATATGGTATTTAATGCGCTCTTCGATGCTTACCTCGGTCTCGGGAATGGTGAGATTTGTCTTGTTGACCAGAAATCTAAATGATCCTCCTCCCCGAAGAGTCTGCAATTTTGTGATATCCTCCGCTATGGTGACGTCTACCTTGAGGGTGAAATTATCGAGGATGTAGAACAGGACAATCCTGTCCTCGTACTCGATAGAATAATCATTGTGGTCTTCCAGATGTCTGACTAAATGTTCCCTGTTCTTGGTGACGACCATGAGGTCAAGGTCTGACAGGAGGTCGTGACTGTCATCAGCCCGGGTGCCATAGATTAGCAGGGCGGTAATCTCTTCGTCTTCTTGGGCCAGGGAAGTGACACGGTGAAGTATCTCTTCAATCTTCTTTATTCTGTCCATGGATGTCTTCCTCCAATTTTCCCACCATACATTCTAACCTTCACCAATCTCCCTTCCTGAGGAATGTATTGTCGATGATTAGACCGTCCAAGCCCATCAGCTTGGCCGATTTCATCGCATCATCCGCAGTGTGGACAATTGGCTCACCTGCCACGTTGAATGAGGTGTTGATAAGGCAGGGGTATCCGTAGCTCTCGTCCATTATGGTCAGGATCTCCGAAATCAGCCTGAGATCAGGATCCTTTGGATCTACTACCTGAGGACGGCTGGTGTTGTCGACGTGAACAACCGCGGGTATTCGTTCTCTGTACCGCTCTTTCACCTTAAATTCTTGAAGCATGTACTTGGCGAATTCACCCACCACCTCATCCTCGAATATCTCCGAGACATTTTGCTCAAGCACAATTGGAGCGAGCGGTCGGTACCACTCACGTCTTTTGAGGTCGATACTTACCTTCTGGAACATTTCCTTCTCAGGTATCGCGAGTATCGACCTGTGACCGAGGGCTCTGGGGCCAGCTTCAGCGTAGCCTGTTCTGACCCCGATGACCTTTCCCTCACTTAGAAGCCTACAGACCTCGTCAACGGAGAATTCCGGATCGTACTGCCACTCGGGTATCCCGTGGTTGTTGAGATAGACTGATGACTTCTTGGTGTCTACTCCCTCTAGGAAGTTGATGTAACTCACCGCTCCCAGTGAGAGTCCTGAATCCCCTGCGGGAGGGGGGATGTAGACATTTTTGAACATCCCCGACTGGAGGAGTTTCGAGTTGAACTTGATGTTAAGTGCAGCGCCACCAGAGTAATAGAGGTATTCTGCACCAGTTTGCATTCTGTATCGGTTGATGTATTCAAGGAGCTTGTCCTCAAAGTTCTTCTGGAAACCGTAAGCTATGTCCATGGAGAATTGGGATCTCTGGTCGAGGGAGACCTCATATCCGAAAGTGCGAAATGCAGAACTTTTGATCTTGTCGAGTGGGTACTTCCCGAATGACCAGAACATCTCATTAGCTCTTAACCAGTCAATCATTTTCGGGTGGTATCGTCCATAGGAAGAGTATCCCATGAGTTTTCCGGGCATGGACAAATACTTGTCCCTCGGTATCTCAAGAATGTGACGAGCGAGATCGTTGTACGAGAATGACATCAGGGTCGAATGGAGCTCTTTCCCAAAGTGAATTAGGTGGATTTCTCCAGATTTGTAGTGCCATACACTGGAGTTTGACACCGATGCCGCACCATCGATGTGGACAAGGAGAGAGTTGTCCTTGAACATGGAGTAGAACGGGACGGATGTGAAGACGTGGGCAAGCTCGTGGGGGACGATTGTCGCCGTTCTCTCCTCACCGAATAATGATCCTGAAACATCCACAACCTGTGGAGTACTCGTTCCCTCATGGAGAAACCTGACTGCACCGTCCGTACTCCTGAAGTCGTTGCTTGAGACTTTGAAGAACTTGTCGTCAAGAGCAAAAGTATTGACCAGAGCAAGACGTACCTCGGATTTAGATAGGTTAAAGTCTTGTCCAATTTCTGAGAGATAATTTGGGAGACCATTGTCGTACTTCCTGCGGGTGATTCTCTCCAGTTGTGCGTACTTGGAGATCTTCCCGTTATTTGAGTAAGCAATGGAATGGTCGTGGGTCCATCTGTTGGTCTGTCCGAATAATCCGACTACTTCCATCAACTCACCCCCCAATGATGTGAACCGTGGTGCCGTCTTCGTCCACGATGCACCTGACTCCGTCCCCATCAATTGCATAAGCAAAGCCATTGTAAAAAGGCTCAATACTTATGAATCTCCTGCTATAAGCTTCTTCTCCTGCCGTCGTGACGTGGAACCATCCATGTTCATCCTTGGCCCGGGCGAACCCTTTGTGGAAGACATCAAGCTCTTCGTAGAATTTCGAGTGAAGGAACTCTCCCAAGTGGTTAATATGCGAACAGCCTTGTGGTGTTCTCACAACTGCGAATTCGTCCTTGAAATCGCCAGCATAGAGATATCGTTCATTGTACAGATCTTCACCACCGAGATCAATGTGGAAGTAACGATCACCTTCCCTAACTGTGCAGGCACCGTATTGATAATTTCCAACCCAGTCGAATTGACGGAAGTAAAGTGGTTTCCCATCCGTGGTTATGTGGTACCATCGCCCGTTATCCACCACTGCAGCCCTCTCCTGATAATAGCCAAATGCCCTATCGTACCTTTTGGCGTATATCGCGTTACCGCTGGAGTTGATGTGGTACCAACCCGTTGAATCTTGAACTGGTGCATACCCAGGAGCGTGGAACTTCAGTACCTGTGTAAATTCATGGGAGTACATACGTCTTCCGCGGACAACGTGGTATCTCCCATCAGGAGATACATACGAATTCTTCCAATCCATCATGACTCCCTCCTCATGTTGCAGCTCCTGCACAACGGGTTGTCATTGTAGTTTTCCACAAGATTGCGGTACTCCCCTCCTTCCCAGATTTTCGTGAAACCATCAGAGCTAAGATTACCGAAGTATCCAAGGGTCTTTCTGTCTTCGTCAGGAGCACAACAGGGGTTGAAACGACCATCCCATGCAACCCAAGCTTCCTTCCCGAGGAACGGGCACACCGAATTCTCCAGTAATCGCTCAGGAGCATTATCGTCCAGTTCGTAGAAATTTTCAAGCCTGATCTTCGAACCATCCAGTCGAGGATTTTCCTCAACGACCCTGTAGACTTCTTGGACGGTTTCATTCCATCGTCTTATTGCATCAGTGTTTCTTCTCATGGACTGCTCCTTTATCTCGTCAAAATGAGCCCATAGGTGGTGACCTTTGACCCTATCCACTCCGAGATCGATGGCCATCTTTACAAGATCGGGGAATTCACGATAGTTCATCTCCATGAAGGTCAGTTGCAGAGTAACTGAAGCATAGTCTCCAGTTTTTGCATATTCATCCCTGTAGGCAATGAATTCCTTCAAAGAATCCAGCCTTTTGTCATAGTTTGAGTTTACCATCACCTTCTCCTGTGTCTCCTTGGTGAATCCATTCCACGATATCTTTACATCACTTAACACGGGGACAAGTATCTCTGCCCATTCCTTAGCACTCTTCCGGGGAAAAGTACCATTTGTCGTCAGATTAAGTTTGACATTGAAACGCTTGCACATCTCGATGATGTCGTCAAAATTCTTGTAGAGGAGGGGTTCACCCATGGTTGAGGGGATAATCTCAACAAGGCTATTATAATTCTCAGTCACCTCTTGTAAAACGCTTTCTATTACAGATATATCCATCCTCCTTCTCTTTGGAGTATTTCCTTCAGAGATCCGGAGCTGCTTAAGATCGCTGTATTTGCTAAACTCCTCACACATGACACAGCGAAGATTACAGTCATCAGGGTTCGTGTCAAATGTTATTCTCCATGGTCCATTCATTGCGACAACCTCCTGTAATAATGTATGATTTTCTCGATGTGCATGTCCTGTGAAAGGACATTTCCATCAGGACTATTAATGTATCCCCGCTGCCCGAGATCATCGATGAGAGAAGGGTTGTCCACCACCTTCTGCATTGTCTCACTGAGAGACTTGATATCGCGATGCCTGAATGTAAGACCGTTCAAGCCATCCTTGATGAATTCGGCCATTCCACCAACATTGGCAGTTATTACCAGAGTACGTGTCTGAAGAGCTTCATGTATCACCAGGGGTGAGTTCTCAAACCAGATTGAGGGGACGACAATTACATCCACGTGATTGAAGACTTTCTCCACGATATCTTCATTCTGGTACTCTGGCAACCATTCAATTCTAAGTCCAGATGCCAGTTCCTTTAGGTAAGGAGTTGTCTCATTTCTTTCTCTACCGAATATCAGCAATTTTGCACTTCCTCTAACTTTTGAGAATGCTTCGATTAGATGGTGGATGCCCTTAGCCCGAATATGAGTCCCTATATAGCCGAAGACAATCTCCGTACCACGATCTCTTTGCCTACCTTCAAGAACATCTAAGTTAAAGCCGTAATCAAGTATAGACAAGTTTGATATTCCAAGCTCTTTCTTCAAAATAGATCCAAGGAACTCGGAGGGCGAGATGAACAAATCAATTTTTGGAAGCAATTTCCCTATCTCTTCTCTTCTTGTCCTCACCCAATTCTCCCAGTACTCTATATCTCTCTCGTGATCAATCCCAGAGAAATATCTTGAATAGCAGTGAACTGCACATTTTCGATCTTCCTGACTGTGACACAGGCGATTGATCTGTGCTTCTCCATAATTAATTTGTAGGAATTGTCCTCGTGGACAGGCAAGCCAGAAGTCATGTAGAGTGAAGACAATTTTTGATCCAGTACTGTGCGCTTCAGAGATCAGCCCAAGGGAAAGGTGGTTGAGATGGTTGAAGTGTACGATGTTGGGTCTGAATTCAGCGAGTATCTGGTTAAATTTCTGATCCACCTCTGTTGTCACATAACGATCTTTCTGTCTTGCCACATTGATCAGGTCAATCTGGTAAGAAATACCGTTGTTTTGAACTGTCTTGGATGAGACCTCAAAATCTCTTACGAACGGATTTTCGAACCTGCTAAAGACCCTTACCTCCAATCCAGCCTTGCACAATCCCTCAACTAATGTCTGAGTGTAGATTTCAGAGCCAGCATTGAAGGTGGGGGGGAAGCCATGATTAACAACAAGTACCTTCATGATATGACCTCTGCCATGGTTTTCTCAAGAAAATCGATATAGTTTCTTACCCCGGTGGATAAATCCACAGATGGGGAGTACCCAAGGATTTTGTTGGCTTTGAGGAAACTTCCCACAAAATTACCAACATCGTAGTCTCTCGGGTATCCGATGACAACCTCTGAACTGGAACTAGTGTGCTCTATGATTATTGAGGCGAGTTGTTCTAAGGAGGTCTCAACGCCGGTGCAAATATTGAGAGATTCATGAAAGGTAGGAGGGACATCTCTATCATTCAAATACCTGATTGCTAGACAAATGCCCTCAACTGTATCTTTGACATGTGTAAAGTCAAAAGTATTACCTTTTCCATTAATAGTAATAGTTTCCTCAGAAATGGCTTGGTGAATAAACTTGGGTACCACGCGATCGAGGTGATCACGAATCCCACCATATACGTTTGAGAATCTAAGAGACAATACCTTCCCACCATCTCTGGCATAGATTTTCGTGATGTTCTCAGCAGCAACTTTTGATATACCGTAGTGATTAATGGGATTGCAGGTCTGGTCCTCCCCAACGGGTTTTTGTTGATTTTCTCCATAGACCTCACGGCTGCTCCCGTAGATGAGCCATGGTTTGGGTTCCAATCTCGACATCTTCTCAATAACTGAGTTCGTGCCCATGTCGTTAACCTTGTAGGTGCGGCCATCGATACTGGTGCCGGATGTGTCGTAGGTACAGCTGAAGCTTCCGCTACTCGATGAGCAACTGGTGCTGAAGCTGATGGTTTCAACCTTGCCCATGTAGGTAACGGTGAAGTTGGCGCTCATGGTATAGCCGGCGTTACTGCCACTGCCTGTTGTGCTGATCGACATGGTACCGTCGATGACACCACCGCCGGTATCACAGTTGTTGAAGGTTATCGTACCGCTGCCGCTTGTCTGGGCGCTGTCGACACCCGAGATTGAGCCGCCACCAGTGCAAAGTTGGTTGGTCATGGTT
>JALWRB010000449.1 GCA_027077875.1 Candidatus Heimdallarchaeota archaeon | reverse complement strand
TATTCACAACATTCAACCCCTAAGATCCATGTGCATCATTCCACCATATGCTTCGGTGAGGTTCTCTGGAGTCATGACCTCGTCCGGTTGGCCTGAAGCGATCAGCTTGGTCTTGAGCAGGAGCACCATGTCAAAGTACTTTTTCAATGAATGGAGATCATGGGTTACCACGAGTATTGTTCTCCCCCTCTTCTTCTCCTCCTGCAGAAGTTCTAGCGTCATCTGTTCAGTCTTTGCATCCACACCTCCGAACGGTTCGTCCAGGAACAGTAAATCTGCGTCTTGGACATATGCTCTTGCTAGGAAGACCCTCTGTTTCTGTCCCCCGGACAGTTCGTCTATCTGTCGATCATGGTAATACTCCATCCCAAACCTCTTCAGAGCTTCCATGGCCAAATCCCTGTCTTTCTTTCCCGGTCGTTTCAGCAAACCGATATGACCGTACCTTCCCATGAGCACAACATCCAAGCAGTTAATGGGGAAATTCCAGTCTACCGCCTCCCGTTGTGGGACATATGCAATCTTCTTGTACTTTTCCTTTATGCGGTCATACGATTCTCCCATGATCGTGATCTCTCCTCTCACTGGTTGAATCAAATTCAGCATGGTCTTCATGAGTGTGGACTTTCCTGCCCCATTGGTCCCTACTATCGCGGTCATTGAGCCCTTCTGTATTGAAAAGCTGACATCCCATAAGGCTGGAACCTCCCGGTATGCCACCGTGAGGTTCTGCACGTTGATGATATGGGTCATATTTTACACCCGCTTCTTCCGAGACACTAACCGTGCCATTACAGGAAGGGTGAACACGATTGGAAGGAAGAATACTGGTGTGTCTACCGCTCCCGCATCTGCAGGTGGATTCAGAATCCCGTTCACAATGATCTTTGCATTCGAGAGCATCATACCTGTATAGGTTGAGGCCTCACCGTCCCCGAGCGAGCCTGAATAAAGTGTGCCCCCAATTGCTACTTTCCACCCGATACCTTCTGCGGCTTGTATCACTGCCTGAGCCTGAGTATCAGGAACTGTAGTCTCGAGGTAGATCACCTTGATCTGATTGTCCTTCAGGTACTGAGCCAAAGCATCTATCTCTTGTAGACTCACCTCGTCAGTCGTGCTAATTCCCTCTAAAGATCTGTACTCGAAACCGTACCTTGTCACCCAGTAAGTAAACGCTCCGTGCTGCGTGACCAAGAACTTCTGATCTTCTGGTAATTTATCCACCTCTTTCAATGTGGCATTGTGTAATTGCTGAAGCTCAAGCAGGTAAGAGTCCCTGTTCGCATTGTAGGTTGCAGTGTTGTCCGGGTCAATCTCAATAAGCTTGTTCGTTATGTTATAAATTGCCACTTCCATCAGTACCGGATCCAACCAGACATGTGGATTAAACAGCTTCCCCTCTTCGTCTGATGGAATAAGCAGGTCTTTAGGGAGCGCTTCGGTGATGGCCATAGCTCTACCTTGATCGGAGAGGGACTGTAGAGTGTTGTCAAGAACCTCCTCAACTCCCCCCCCAAAGTAGAAGACCACGTCTGCATTACCTAATTTGTTGGAATCCTCAGCAGAAGGCTGGTAGTCATGTGGGTCTACACCCTTCTGTATGAGTGTTTCCACGGTTGTCACATCACCGACAATATTTCCCACGATGTCCTGTAGTACAGTGGTCGTGGTCAGGACTGTTGGTGGATCTGCATTTACCGAAATTGGGCTGAATACAACCGCGGATAATATTATTAGCATTACAGGGAGGAATTTTCTCATGTGTCAGAGTCTGCACCAAAGAATAAAAATCTTGTTAATAGTCTATTAACGGGAGTGGTGAATAATTCATCTCAAGTTAGTCATTCATCCAATTCGTCCAGCAAGGACCGTAGGCAACTATACTGATATAATGAGGACATTACATATTCATCTTGATCACCTCCTCAGTGTTTATGGAAAGGCTATACGACATGTTCTCATCCTTAACCTCTAATAGTTGCGGGATGTTCCCAACTTGTGCTTCTGGCAATAGATGTTGGTAAGGGTACGGAGGATGTGATTTGCTGGGACAAAACCTCCCCCATAGAAAATGCGATACAGCTTGTAATGCCCTCCTCTGCACAGATATTAAAGAAGAGAATTTCTGACCTACTCGATCCTGAAAAACCTCTCTACATCACAGGGGACATAATTGCTGGCGAACCTTGGCACAAAGTGGTCTACGATCACTGCAAGGAATATCCCGGAACTGTCGTTATGGACGAAACTGCTGCGAAAAGCCTGAGATACAATCTTGCCCAAGTTAGGGAAAGAGGCATTACCGTCGTCAAAAGCATTGAAAATGCCCCTGAAGACAGGCTTGTTGTTCTATCCGATATAGTTTGGGAAAGGTTGAGATCTGTTCTCTCTTACTCGGATGATGTCAATGTCGAGGCCGTTCTGCTCTGTTGTCAAGATCATGGAGAGCCTTCTGATCGGACGAGAAGTGTAAGGGACTTCAGGATGACTGAGATATACAAGGGGCTAGAAAAAACTGGTAGGATCGAGGACTTACTCCTCTGTTCATCAGGGATACCTCATACACTACCAAGACTACAGTCAATAGCTACCTCTGCCTCCAGAAATTTCCCACAAGCTGAGGTTTTTGTGATGGACTCTAGCCCTGCAGTCGTGCTGGGCACGATTATAGGAGAGGGGTTAGAACTTGTTGTCAATGCGGGTAACGGACATACTATTGCTATGATCCTTAATGACTCGGAAGTGCAGAGTGTTTTCGAACATCACACTGGACTTCTGGATGAAAATAAGCTGGAAAGGCACCTTAAACGGTTGATCTTGGGAGAGTTGTCACATCGTGAGATCATGGACGAGCGGGGACACGGTGTCTATTATCGAACCCCCCAGTCCTCAGGTGACCTTCCTGTCCACGGATCAATCGAAACGGTTCTCATTGGGCCAAATCGTGGAAAATTC
>JALWRB010000448.1 GCA_027077875.1 Candidatus Heimdallarchaeota archaeon | reverse complement strand
GAGATATAGCGACTGCTTCATCTTGGTCTGCAGGAGTAAAAAAGATTTTTGTACTATGATTTTTTAGTATTGTTTTAGCTCCATCTTTACCATACCCATCAGGTGCTGGTGTTTCTAGTTGTGAGGTAGCTTGAAATATTGTAAATAATTTTAGATTATATCCTGCGATAAAACTAACTGACTTTTGAAGTATTGGCATATTCCCAATACTTGTAAACTCATCCATCATCAATAAACAAGTGTATTTCAATCTGTGATTTTTTTGTGGTAATTCTTTAGTATTCATTAAAATTAATTGCGACCAAAAAATGTTTAATATTAATCCTGAATTTGCTAATTGATCAGGAGTAATACCAAGATAAACAGTCATTTTCTTTTTTCGTAAATCTCTAAAATCAAAATCACTTGTAGCTGTTGCACTTCTTATAGGTTCACTTCTAAAAAGCATTAAAGGAGCATTAAAACTACTTAATACCCCACTTTTAGTATTACTGCTCTCTATTGATATATAAGAATTTAATCTTTGTTTTGTATCTTTAGATATAACTTCACAATATTCTAAATATTCAATCGTTTCTTCTAATCCATTTATAGTGGAGTCTTCATCATCTTCTTTTTTTTCATCTTCACCTTTGGTATCTAATGAAAATCCCTCGGATAATTCTAATATACCACATAATGTAAACTCTATGTTTAAATTATATTTTTCTAAAAATTCTGTTCCTGCTTCTGTAAATTTAAGATCATAATATAAAAATGCTAATCCAATAAATAAGTTTTGTGCTAATTGATTGAAAAATTTATCAGTAGAACTACCATTTAATGGATATAAAATATTTACAAAATCTAATAACTGGCTATCTCTCATAACTAAATCATCAATATAATTATAATCATACTCTTTTTCAATATCTTCAATCCTTTTTATAAATCTGTCAATAATTTTTTTATTCATATCCACATATTCAAAATCTTCCAAGAGTGCCATTAGTATAAGAGATGTCAGATCATCCTTATTAAATTCCTCCTCCAAGATAGATAGTATTTCCTCAGCATCTGGTCTAATCATTGTACCCGTCCGCTCCATTTTTGTATCAATTTGATTTTCCCCTCATTCTCCACAAATGTTACCTCATAGTAGCGTTTATCCACAGAATCAAACCAACAACTCCATGATTTAGTATTACTAGATGTGAAGTCAATAAGCTCTAATTTGTCTGCCCTCATCATTTTATTGAACTCCACATGCTCCTCATTATTCAGTATAACCTGATCTGATCTATCCTCCAGATAGTATGCAATTACCGTTTCCTGCTCACTTGGTTCTTTTATCTCAGCTTCTATCTGCTCAATACTATCTGTAAATATTTTCTTTGTAACCTCAATACCATTATTACCGATAGTTTTTTTTAAGTGCTTATGCAGTAATTCATGTTGTCTGTTTATAGTCACGTAATATTTCAGTGTATTTCATTTATAGATTTAAGCCTTTCCCATTAGAATAATGCTCTCACTTTATATGGAGATTACGTTGGAACTATATCTAGAATTACCTCGAAGAGGAGCACTCCAGCAGTTATTATCTCCGAGACAAATGATAAAATACTTAACTTTTCTTGGCTTCCAATCGAATTACCCTCTGAGGATTCAGATACGAAATTCTATCCCGAGTGTGATGTAGAGGGAGAGGGTTGGAAACGAGGTGTTCTAAAGTACAACGGCAAGTACTATTCGGTTCTTGGGAGCAATCAAGCAGAATGGCTCATCTCAAGGATCAGGAATATTTATGTGAATTACGTCTGATTGACTTAGATCACTGTAATATACTAGTAAAGCCGTGAACTTATACGAATGTCATAATCCATCCTTCACCTCCAATGGAAACAGGAGATTAATGATAGTGTTTACTTTTGAAATAATATTCTTCCTTAAATTATTGAATTCATCAAAAGACAATTCCATAATATGAGAACTAACATTTCTAAGATCCTTAATATTCAAATCACTCCTTGGATCAATTGATGATTCTAGTGTTTCTACAATTTTATTGAGTGGTGAAAGTTTACCTATAGATCCTTAATATTCTTTGTAGTCATTGATGAGATCATAGTTGGAAGTTGAATTTATGTAAAACCATTGCCCTAGGGTTAAAAATTCCTCTTTTCCTTGTTAATACATCATGGGTTACAAGAACCTCTAAATAAGCGTCCTCTGTAAATAGATTCGCAATGCCGATTGATCACTCTTCCTCATTCAGTTATACCACCGTATCCGGTAGTGAAAGAACCCAGATGGAGGAATACAAGAAATTGGTACCATCCGTTGCAAACACCTCAGGGACATTCATCTTCGATGAAAAAACATCAGTAACCCCCGTCTCAAACACCTCAATGACATTCGTCTTCAATGACAAAACATCATTACCACCCATTCCAACACAGCTTGTGTCACGTTTCGAAAGACAGAATCTCCAGAGTATCGAGGAGGGAGAAGGGAAGAGAAAGATCTCCGACAAGGTAATCGAGAACAGCCGAATGGTCGTCAAGTTCCTGAGTTTCTATCTCCCCAACGCCTCCGATCACCAAGTCTATTTCGAGGAGGACGACGATAATTCAATTCTGATATTCATAGAGATATATCCTCACAGCATCATGATCAATGTGTACGAGGACAGATTAGAGTACTCCTATGCCAATGAGAAATATGACCATTCTCTGGAAGTGAGCCGAATTCCGTTCAGAGAAGACAGAGTAACCAGTGCTATGAACTCTCTTCTGGAAAAGCCGAACCGTCTTTGGCAATCACCAATACATACAAAATCGCACCTGTTGAGAATTGCGTCTACAGACTCGACAGAGTGGTCATTATTGAGTAGAAGGAACAAGTGAAATCTCTGGAAATTCTAAAGGTAAAGACGCGATACCAAAGGCGACAGACTCCATGATAAGAAAAATACAACTATTGCAGCATGGACCATCCAGAATACTTCACAGTGATATAACACATTCTAATCACTAGTACTACATTCCTGAGTTAAGTTTGTAATACCTCTTTCTTAGTACCGACTACACACAATGGTGATGCAGACAAAAAAAATTAGCCAGCAAGACCTCGAGGCACATCTCTGGGCATCAGCAGACATTCTGCGGGGGAGCATAGATTCTTCGGACTACAAACACTACATCTTCGGACTTCTGTTCCTAAAACGCATGAACGACGTATTTGTGGAACACGCAACTGAACTCGAAGAAGAGCACGGTGACATGGAGCTTGCATGGAATGATCCCGATTTACATCAGTTCTTTGTCCCAAAGCAGGCGAGGTGGTACAAGGACAAGACATTCACCGATGATGAGACCATCATTCCCATAAGTGCCCTCACCTCAAACATCGGAGAAGAGCTTGACAAGGCAATGGCAGATCTAGAAGACGCCAACTCCAATCTCGAAGGAGTTCTACGAAATATCGTCTTCAACGACAAGGAAAAGTTGACTGACAATACACTGAGCAAGCTCATCAGACACTACAGCAAGCTGAGCCTCGGCAACAAGGACCTCGAAGATCCAGACATCCTAGGTCGTGCGTATGAGTACCTCATCAAGCAGTTCGCAGATGACGCTGGAAAGAAAGGAGGAGAATTCTACACCCCTCAGAAAGTGGTAGAGCTAATTGTCCGTCTTCTGAAGCCAGCAGAGAGTATGAAGATAAACGATCCGACAGTCGGATCAGGAGGGTTTTTGATCAGCACCATCCATTACCTACAGGAGATCAGAAGAGCTCAGGGGAAGGACCCCCGGAATCCCCCCATCAGCATAACCTTGACGGGACAGGAGAAGAACATAAACACATGGGCCATCTGCAAGATGAACATGCTACTCCACGGACTTCCTGATGCTCGAATTGAGAAGGGGGATACCATCAGAGATCCAAAGCTCATCGATGGTAACCAGCTCATGAAGTTCGACAGGGTAATGGCCAATCCCCCATTCTCACTCAAGAACTGGGGGCATGAAGAAGCAAAGGCAGATATGGAGGGGGGATTCGGACGGTTCAAGTTCGGCATCCCTCCTAAGTCCTACGGAGACCTTGCCTTCGTGCAGCACATGTATGCCACTCTCGATGAGAAAGGAATTCTCGGTGTCGTGATGCCCCATGGAGTTCTGTTCCGTGGCGGGGCTGAAGGGAAGATAAGGAAAGGACTGCTGGAGGAAGACGTGATCGAGGCAGTAATCGGTCTGCCACCCAATCTGTTCTACGGTACAGGTATCCCAGGTTGTATCCTGATCATCAACAAGAAGAAGGACCATACCAAGAAAAACAAGGTGATGTTCATTCATGCAGCAGAGGACTATGAGGCGGGAAAAGCACAGAATTTCTTGAGGGATGAAGACATAAGGAAGATAGTCGAGACCTTTGACAGCTTTGAGAAGGTCGAAAAGGATGGTGGCATTGAGAGGTACGCCCGTGTCGTCGACTTGGATGAGATCAAGGAAAATGACTATGTCCTAAATATCACCCGATATATTGACACATCGGAACCAGAGGAGGAGATTGACCTAGTGGAAGCTGTGAAGGAGTGGCGTGAAGCAATGAAAGAAAGAGATGATGCAGTGCAAGAGGTTGAAAAGTACCTGGAGGAACTCGGAATTGGATACTGAATACAAGGACAGCCCGCTGGGGAGGATACCAAAGGAGTGGGACTTTGGTAACTTTTCTGACTATTTTCATATTAACCCGAAAGTTACATTAAACAAAGATTCATACTATGATTTTGTCGAGATGGCTGCAGTAGATTCTGGGGAGAAATGTCCAAAATATTTCTTGACCGTGGATGGAAGAAAAAATGGATCTAAATTTGAGGAAAGAGACGTTCTTTTTGCTAGGATTACACCCTGTACAGAAAACGGAAAGGTAGTGTTTATTTGTTCACTTCCAAACTTGAAATATGGAATTGGTTCGACAGAATTCATTGTCTTACGGAATAAGAATAATATCTCCGATCCTGAGTTTCTCTACTATTATGCTTCATGGGATAAGGTTAGACGGTTTGCAGTTTCAAGGATGAGAGGTACATCAGGTCGACAAAGAGTGCCAAATGATGTATTTAAAACTGAAATGGTGATGGTTCTTCCCCCCCTCACCGAACAACGCAAAATCGCCGCCATCCTCTCCTCCGTCGACAACGCAATTCAAGCCACTAAGAAGGTCATAGAGAAGACCAAACGATTGAAAAAAGGACTCATGCAGCAGTTGCTGACTAAAGATTGCCATAAGAGTGGCAGTATGGTTAATCACCTCGATAAATCAATTCAAGAATACAATAAGAATAAAAATTTCATATCGTTGAGAAAGAACCCTAGGTTCTATATACAGATGTATGGTCAACCCCCAAAATCATTCAAAATTTTTCGAATAAAGGATTTATTTAAAATTGTTGAACGTCCTTTAGAAATGAAAAAAGATTGTAGTTATAATTTGATAACAGTGAAGAGGAGACATGGAGGGATAGTTTTACGTGAGACACTACCTGAAAAGAAAATTCTAGTGAAAAAACAATATCTTGTATTGCAATCAGATTTCATAATATCGAAAAGACAAATAGTTCACGGAGCTAGTGGAATATTACCGAAGCAACTCAGCGGATCAATCGTCAGTGGCGAATACCTAGTTTTACACCCTAATCCTGCTATTCTTGACTTAGAATTTTTAGAATATCTACAAGAAACAAACTGGTTTAAGAAAACATGTTGGTTTGCTAGTCAAGGAGTTGTTATAGAAAAATTTCTATTCAAGGTTGATCAATGGATGGAACTTCCAATCGCGTTACCATCTCTTGAAACACAAAGATATAAGGCAACTGTTCTAAAACAATTAGATAAAATTATTGAATATGAAAAAGATAAATTTGAAAAAATTAAAATCGTGAAGAAAGGGCTTATGCAACAACTTCTTACAGGAAAGCTGCGAGTGAAAATTTGAGGATATTCTTCCTCAAAACGAAAAAAATAGATGGAAGAATCTGTAGGAAACTTTATTATCCAATGTACAATACATTTGGAAATGCATCGCCATTGCCTATCTAGTTTCTAACTCGGAACTTTGGAGGTTTTTACGTAAGAGCTTTACAATTATTACCTAATCAAAAGGTACATTGTTTGTAAACAAACTTACAACAGAAATAAAATGAGAGATTAACCAAGTACTTGGAGTGATGATAGATACCGATATCACGGAAATAACTTTCTTATTAGATAGATGAAGGGTAGAGGGAGAATATTATTGAATCTATATAATATTTAAACAAAATTGATGGATCTTGAATAATCAGTAAAGGAGATGATATTATCACTATTTCACCCCAATATCATTTTTTTCCTACTGCCCTATTGGTATAATCTGCCAAGGGCAAGAATCTCTCTTTTTGTTAAACAATACAACATCATTTTGTAGATTATTTTAAGACCGGAAGATTAACTAATCAATTACTTGTCTAAGTGGAATGAACTAACATTAAGTGAATTACCAGCAATAAAGCTCCTGAAGAAGATAGGGTACACCTATGTTTCCCCTAGCAAACTGGAGCACGAGCGGGGGAGGTTGCAGGAACCTGTCGTCATTCCCCGACTCAAAGCTGCAATCAAGAGGATAAATCCATGGATATCGGATGAGAAGACACAACGGATTATAGATAGGCTAACCCGGTTGCAGGGGACCAGTGAAATCGAGATCAATCATGATGTGCACGAGCTTCTCGTCCATCATCTATCAGTCAAACAGGACAGAGGTGCTGGGTTACGACCATACACGGTGAAGGTCATCGACTTTGATGACCCGTCGAACAACGAGTTCGTTGTGACCAACCAGTACAGGGTCATTGGTCCCAAGAAGGAAATACGCTGTGACATCGTCTGTCTCATCAATGGTCTTCCTGTTGTGGTGATCGAGGCCAAGAACCCCACGCTTGCAGGGAGTACACCTGAGCAGGCAATAAAACAACTTCACCGGTATCAGGAGAGGGATCGGGGTGCGCCCCGGCTTTTCCACTATACACAGGTGCTCCTGGCAATTAACCGGGTGCACGCATTTGTTGGAACAAATGGCACCCCACTTCAACACTTTCTGGAATGGAAAGACCCGTATCCGATGACCATCACCGAAGTGGAGGAACTGACTGGGAGAACCCCAGTATCACAGGATCTAGCCATCGTCGGAGTTCTAAAACCGTCTAATCTTCTTGACATAATCCAGAATTTCACCGTGTTCGAGGTGGTGGACGGCAAGCAGATCAAGAAGGTCACGAGATACCAGCAGTACCGTGCTGTGAACAAATCCATTGGGAGATTGTTGGAGAACTGGGGTGCAGGGAGTAGCAGCGAGAAGATCAGGAAACGTGGAGGAGTTATCTGGCATACACAGGGATCCGGGAAGTCCTTGACGATGTTTTTCCTCGCGACAAAGCTCAGGAGGGTCACACGACTTGAGAACCCTACAGTGGTGATAGTCACCGACAGGATTGACCTTGACAAGCAGATAACCAGCACCTTCCAACGAGGAGGTTTTCCCAGTCCCATCTCTGCGACCAGTACCAAGCACCTGAGGGAATTGATCGGGCAGATAGATAGAGTTCATGGGCAGACCATTCTCACAACCATCCACAAGTTCCAGGACAAAAATAGGGCACAGGTATATCCTGAGCTGGCGACATCAGATAACATCATCGTCCTTGTGGACGAGGGACATAGGTCTCAGTACAAGACATTGGCACTCAACATGAGGACGGCCATGCCGAACGCAACCTTCATTGCATTCACCGGAACTCCTCTGATCAAGAGGGAGAATATCACTACGTCCACATTCAGCTCGTATATTGACAAGTACTCTATAGATCAGGCAGTTGAAGATGGTGCGACAGTCCCGATTTTCTACGAGAGCCGCCTTCCACACCTGCATGTCGAGAAAAGCACGTTGGATACGATGCTGGATCTGGAGATTGAGGATTACTCGGAGAAGGATCAGGAAAAGATCAAGAAGAGGTACGCGACCCTGAGGAATATTCTAGGTGCAGAGTCGAGGATCAGGGGGGTTGCAGTGGATCTGTACACACACTTTCGGAGACACATCCATGTCAATGGCTTCAAGGCACAGGTTGTAGCGATAGATCGGTTGACTGCGGTAAGATACAAGAAGATACTTGACGACATCATTCGGGAGAAGGACAACATAGAGTGCGCCGTGATGTACTCTAGTTCTCCGAACGATACCGATGATCTACTGAAGTATAAAACGACCAAAGAAGACCAAGACAAGCTGATTGCTCGGTTCAAAGACCTTGATGATCCACTTTCGATACTGGTGGTTGTCGACATGTTGCTGACAGGTTTTGACGCACCAATTGAGCAGGTGATGTACCTCGACAATGTTCTCAAGGATCACAATCTCCTACAGGCCATAGCGAGGGTAAACCGCACGTACAAGAACAAGAATTATGGGCTGATAGTCGACTACGCAGGCATCTCCAAATACCTTCAACGGGCCCTCGCGATCTTCGAGAAGGAGGATATTGCCAACGCACTTATACCCTTCTCTGAAGCGGTTAAAAATCTCGAGAAGGCGCATGCGGACGTCATGGAGATGTTTTCAGAGGTGGAAGACCTTGATGATATCGATGCCTGTTCAGATGCCGTCTCAAAGGATCAGAAAACTCTGGACATCTTCGTCAACAGAGCCAAGATGTTTGAGAAGGCTCTTGATGTCGTACTGCCCGACCCCATGGCAAATGACTACAAGAAAGACTATATCTTCACCGTGAAGTTGCTGGAGTATTTGAAGAATACTGGGAAAAGCGGGATCACCACCGACTTTACTGAGATCGCAATGAAGATCAAGCAACTGATAGATGAGCATGTACGGTCAACAGGAGTACAGCTCATTATTCCCCCGGTATCGATCTTGTCACCGGAGTTCGAAGCGCATTTGGAGATGATGGGGAAATCTTCCAAGGCAAGAGCCTTGATGATGGAGCATGCGTTGAAAGACGAGATATCCGAGAACCGCAAGAAGAATCCAGAGTTCTATGACAGCCTGAGTGAACGACTAGAGAAGATCATCAGGGAGTACAAACAGCAGAGGTTAAGTGATGCGGAGTTCGTAGAGGCAATCACCCCACTTATTCTCGAGATGAAAGCACTCAGGGACACTGCATCCTCCATGGGTATGAGTGAGACCGAGTACGCATTCTACCAGAAATTAGCTTCGGTCCTGAAGAGAGGAAATGAATCTCTGGATCGTGAGGTCAAAGACCTTGTTGTTGATCTGCTCAAGGAGCTAAAGGATTTGGCAATCATCGATTGGAAATTCAAGGAAGATGTACAGAGGAAGATGAGGGCAAAGATCAAGGTCAAGTTGCTGAAAGTAATCAAGGACTCGAAGCTCAGAGATACTGTGACAACAGACCTTATTGAACTGGCTAAGAACCATCTCTAGAGATCAAGCAGTGTTTCAATCAGGATACAAGATAGCTGTCAAGCCATCTCTCGGTTATACAAACGTGTATGATGCAACAGTGTCTGATAATTCAGTATATCACAACCCGACAACACCAGCGAGCTCTTAATTATACGTTACTTTTCTTTGTAGAACTACGATATTCAAATCTTGGACGGAATCAATACATCCATTTAGCTACTATTCAGATGATATCATAAGTAGTTTATATTACTGAATTCTAGGTGAATTCAGACATGCCTACTGTAGAGTTGTCTTCCCAAAAGTTGGACTATCAGATCACATTCTCCAAAAAGCGGAAAACAATTGGTATCTCAGTTGACAGAACTAATGGGCTGTCTGTCTCAGTGCCCGAAGGAACTCCATTGAATGAGATAAATCATATTCTCCTGAAGAGGCAAGACTGGATCGTACAGAAGATTCAAGGATTCTCAGAGATCCTACCTCCTCCTCCATCGAAAGAATTTGTCAGTGGCGAGAGACTTCCCTACATCGGAAGATCATACAGACTACAAGTAGAGAAGAAGGAAATAGATTCAGTACAGTTTCAATTCAGCAGAGGTAAATTCATTGTCAGCCGTCCAGTCTCTGACAAACATGATCGGGAGAGAATCAGGGAGAAGGCGATAGGGTGGTATAAGAAGAGGGCATTTGAAAAGATTCGATCACGCATTGAATTCTATGCACCGAAGGTGGGTGAGTGGCCTACCGAGATCAGGGTAAAAGATTTCAAGGCACGATGGGGTACATGTCAAGTGGATGGATCAATCGACTTCAACTGGAGAATAGTCATGGCTCCGATGTCAATAATAGATTATGTAGTAGTGCATGAACTCTGTCACCTCATCGCTAAGAACCACTCAAAAGTGTACTGGAGCAAGCTATCCGCCATACTTGTCGACCATGAGAGAAGAAGGGAATGGCTTAGGATAAACGGGACCCAATTGACAATTTAGAATTGATAATTTAGTTAAGGAGTTTAAATAATTTGAACCTCAATCAAAACCGTGGATCCAATTATACGATGCCCCAATTGCCATATCAATCAGTCTCACTTTTCACCAGTGGATTTTTTGATTTGCACACATTGCGGAGTTTCGTTCCACATGAGAGGGTCTGATACTGTCCTTACATCCGAGGAAAGATCATACTACGGGAAGCTCTACAAGCAGATAACTGATAGAAAACATGAATCGAAGAGCTGTAATCTCTGTACTTAGCGTAAGTAGATATCTCTCAGCGGGTATAAACCAAGAAATAGGTCACAAGGATCTAGTATCACCGGAGGTTTGGTTACTCCGATCGGTTTTGGGAGATCACGTTTCCAGATATTTTTCGGAAATGCTTGCGAGCAATATGTGAGATTTCAGAATGAACCATAGGATTGCACTGGACAGTAAATTCCACCGGTAGTTATGAACCTTGAACCATATCTCTTCTGATCCACACAATAATTTCCGTCCCTCTCCAATATCGTTCAAGATGAAATCGGTCGAGATAACATCCTCCAAGATAAAATCGGTCAAGATTACGACCCCCAGTGATTCGGCAACTGCGATAACTTCTCTTTCGTCCGCACGAGCTTCTTGTAGATCTCTTCTCCGAGGATTGCTGACAGGTCTGATCCCGAGGTCACGACGATTCGTTCCATGGGATCATGCCTGAAGTCGTAGAGGGAGATGAACCACCCCCTTGTACTCTCGACCTCCTCTCCCCGCCTTCTGCCCATTCGCTCACGTGTCGTGGTTAACTCCCTCACAATCTTGTCTAATCTTCTGAGCTTCTCTGTCAAGCCGCTGCTAGTAGTGGTCAGTTGCAGTAGGACGAGTGTATCACCCGTTCTGAAGATACCGTCTACATCTTCCATCATTGGAAGGTGGTAGAACACACCAAGCTCCATCTCAGGGATGTCTTCTAGCTTTGACAAGTTCACTGTTTTAATGCTGGCAATTCCGGAGATGTCAAATGGTACATTCTTGTCCGAGATCGAGCTCAGGATAATATTCTCGAAGGTGTATCCGAATCCGGAGTGGGACCCGACAAGTTTGGCGAATAATGCATTACTGTAGACCTCGTAAAGGAACCTCTCGAATTCACCAGTGAGGTTCTCGA
>JALWRB010000447.1 GCA_027077875.1 Candidatus Heimdallarchaeota archaeon | reverse complement strand
TATCTATACGAGGATTGCAGAGGATACTCAAATCTCAATGTATTGTTGAGCATCCCATTCCCGATTAGGTTCTCAGCGTTGTCCAGATTAACCACAAGATATTGTTAATTAACACCCTATGCCATTTGCAACACCCCAGAATAGGAGAATGATAGGATGGTACGTATTCTTGATATTTCTTTTGGTGACAACTAGCAATACTTAAAGTGGTAGGAACAAAGGGGCTACTGAGATGAAGAGAGACAATAAGTTCGTCCTGCGACTTGCTGGCTTGACACTAATTATAGCCGCAATGATCCTCCCCCTCGTTCAAGTGAATTTCTCGGCTTCTTGGGTAGACAACAATGCACCCATTGCCGCACCTACCGGGTTCAAGACGAAGCTCCTTGACTACAACGTGGTCATAGAGAGGCAGAGGATCGTGACCTATGATAATAGCTCATTGACGTTCATTCCCCACGAGGGAAATAAGACTGTGTTCAGTGATGAAGTGGATAGTTTCGATTTCACCATACGACTCCTCTACTACGGAGGAGTGCTCTTGGCCATTGCAGGACTTGCTCTCTCAGCATTCTACAACGATAAGATTGGGAAAATCCTCGTCCTTCTTGGAGGACTGATGACACTTGCCGTCCTGTACTTCACCACCCAGATGAGGGACGCGGTGTACCAAGCGTTGCTAGACTCGGGCAGGACGAAGGCAGGTACGCAGCTATATACGGACACCACATTTAGTGACGGAGTCAATACCTATACTTGGAGAAACTCCGCGATCGTCGAGATCGGTCTTGGTTACTACACTATCGCCATTGGCTCCATCCTCATGCTCATAGGAGAGATCCTCCCTACATCTAAGCCTAGTGAATCTTCTACTGACCCCCTTGAGGAAACAAACGAGTAACAATTTCTGTAATTTCTGATTTAACCGTATAATCCTCTTGACTTGATCTAACAAGGCTGAGGAGAAGGTTTGTGCCAGACATTCTCTTCCCAAATTTCTTTAGTCTCTGGAGTGCAGAGTATGAATTTCCCCGGTAGATATAACTGAAGAGAAGACCCGAGATTTTGAGTACAAGAATGGATGATCCCTCCTGCTCTATTTTCTGCAACATGTGAGGGGGTGTGCCAAAGACTTCTTGGCTAAAGTTATTGATCGCGTTGAGATAAGCCCCAATGAGGAATTCGTTGATCGCAAGAGAGTTCTTGAAGAGGTAACTGTACCTCAGCGTCCCCCCTTCGTCTATGATTAGCAAGCTTATGGGAACCTCACCCTCTTGATGGACAACGGGTATCGAACTGGAATTTATAGAGTGGATGACTCTCGAAAGATCTGCTTTGCTCAACCTCTCCCTTAGGGGAAGACTCTCGAAGTCAGAGTCAATCATATCCAACTCACTGGAGATGTACTTTGCCATATTATGGTAGCCCCTGTTGTCAGCAATAATAAGAGCTTCTGAGAGAAGATTTGAGCCGGCAGTGTGATCGCCAAGGAGCGACATAAGTCTTCCTTTGAGGACCAAGAGGTGCAAGTTGTCGATGTTGGATCCGTGCCTTTTGATCTGAACCTCAAGCTCTTCCATCCTCTGTTTGATCTCATCTAGAACCTCATCCTCACCATAGATTAGGAGCTCCTGCAGGAGAAGTTCAATGATCTGAATCAATGCAGAGACACGCATACCAGATCTAAGCCCAGATTGACCGAGAAGGCGCTTGAAGAGTTCGTATGCCTTGGCCTTGTTACTGTGCCGGGGAAGGTGCTTCTCATAGTCAGCCTCGCTCGAAATTGCCAGATGGGTGTTGTACTCACCCTCGGATGTTGCAGCAATTTCTTTTATTTGCTGGACAAGCTTCCCAGCTTCTTCGGTCTTACCGGTGTTGAGGTAGTAGACCATCAACTGATCTGCTGCCAGAATACTCTGCTCAGGATCGCTATTATCTAGGGAAAGTTCATATGCTCTTTGGAAACTTTTCTCTGCTTCATCGAATACTCCGAGATTGTAGTACGCATTTGCCAAACCACCGAGAGTCGAGATGATGTCACGAAGGGAGGAATCACCACTCTCAAAATGCTCAAGTGCCTCTAGGTGGGCATCGACAGATGTAGGGTATTCACCCTTCATATACGCGAGGTTTCCAATATTCACTAAGGAGCGAGCAATATCTTGAGGGTTCCCGATTTTTCTCTTCAGTTCAAGACTCTTCTCATAGTACTCGATTGCCCTGTCTAGGTCTCCTGTTGCTTGGAAACTGACCCCTAGAGCATTGAGTGAATGGGCGATTAATGATTCGTCACCATATTTCACCCGGAGGTCGTAGCTCTGTGAGAAATCATTCCGAGATTCGACGAGCCTGTTCTCCATATCATTGAGTATTCCACGGATATAGTAGAGTTCACCCTTCCACCTAAGAACATGGTTTTCATCCACTCCTAAACAGTTCTCAAGACCCTCCTCGATTGCTCCGAAGGCATTCTTGAGCTGACCGATTCTCCAGTAGCCATAGGCCATATTGACATATGACCGGATTCTCAGGATTGGGTCGGGGGTCGTCTTGCAGACTTTCAGGGCGATTTGCAAGGACTTCGTGAACTCGCCTAACCGTTCTAGAATTACGCTCCGCTGGATAAGTGACAGGTCATCATTCTTACCCTCCAACTTTGCGAGAGCCTCTTTGAATTTCCCGCGTTTAATGAGTTCACCCACGTCAGGGGACGACACCAATATGTAGTAGATTATCAGAGTTAAAATTCATTCGGTCAAAGATATAATCTATCTTTTGACGATACCGAGCACGGACCAACTGGACTCGTCGATTTTCAGACCGGTCTTGATTGCGCCTATAACAGAACTGGGGATGGTCATACGAAGCAGGACAGAGATCCGACGTAGTAGCTCATGACGAAGATCGTTGGGTATTTGAAGCATAGAAGGTGGACGAATGTCCCTCACCTCCACCTCTTTGTT
>JALWRB010000446.1 GCA_027077875.1 Candidatus Heimdallarchaeota archaeon | reverse complement strand
GAGGTGGATCGACGGGCGGCGTGCATGTCCAGCTTGGTATGCATCTGGACGTAGTGGGCCACATCTGCTATATGCACCCAGAGGGTGTAACCATCGTCCTCCTTGATGACACTGACAGCGTCATCGAAATCCTTAGCCGTGGGGGGGTCTATGGTGTATGCCTCGAGCTCCTGTAGATCCAGTCTACCCTCGAAGACCTCGGGGGTCTCGGAGGGCTCTCCGTAGCGGAGGGCCAGCTCCTCGATCTCGTCACTGGTGTCCCAGTCGAAGTCAGGGGAGAGGTTGATCGCCCGTTTGGCAATCTTGAGCAACGCCTCGTCGTCTCCGAAGTACCCCGTCCTAATGAGCATCTTGACAAAGGAATCCGCGCGTGTTGTCCTGCCCTCGTCCACCCAGTCCTCGGCGAGGTAGGTGAGGAAGGAGAAGAGTGAGAAGCCGTCAAGAGCAGAAATTCGTGTGCCCCCAAGGAGGTCCTGTTTGGGCCAGTTGTCGTACTCGATGTAGTATGCCATGATCTCCTGCATCCGGTGGAAGACATCCTGCTCCTCCTCCGTGAGCGGCACCTCTTCCCACTGCACAGGTCTTCGGACGACCTGCATCTCCTCCGACCCCTCCTCCACTGGCTCCTCGACCATCTGGAACATCTTGCTCCGGATGGATCCGAGAATCGTTATTCCCTTGGATACCCTCAGACGTTCCTCCTCCGTCACCAGCCTGAAGCGTTTGTTGGGCAGGGGGTCGAAGTATCCGACACCGGGTGAAATACAGCCCTTGAGAACCTCCGCCACCTTCTTGATCTTGGACTTGGAGACCTCATCAGACTCGTACCAGATGTGGGTCAGCTGCATGCCAGTCAGCACGGGCTCGTCCCCGACCTCCTTGATTGCCTTCTTCCACAGGCTACGCTCGTTGAGCTCCCCCAGCCGGTCAGCCTCTTTCGCCTCCTTCTCCTGACGCGAGGCCATCCCCTTTATCCACTGTTTAAGCCTCGCCTTGAGTTCCTTCTCAGGAGGAAGTTGGTTGTTGACCAATTGTACCTTCTCCCCGTAGCTCTTCTTATACAGATTGTCACGCTTGGTCTCCCTCACCCCGTGAATGGTCAGGATCTTCACGAGTACCCCCCGCTTCATCTTCTTGCTGGAGATGTAGATTCCGTAGTTGTTGGGAGCGTTTATTCCGAAAGTTCCGGGTTTGAACTGGACAAGCTCTCCTTTCGATGCCATACAATAACCACATCATCGTCACTTTTTATACTATGTGACTCGTCTACGGAGACGGGATGGATCGTGTGAGTACTTGATCCTGAGCAGATCACGGAGGTAGCTATCTACTTCGTCGACACCCGGTAGATGTGACTCCTCCAAGCGCTTCTCCTCACGAAGCACGTCCTCTATCGCCTTCGACATTTCCTGTTTCTCAGCGATCTCCCTCGCCTGCATGGTGAAGCTCCTAGCACCATCGATGTCGCCGAGAGCAGAGGAGAGCTTGGACTGCAGGATCAACGACTCCACAAGATGGGCATAAGATGAGCGGCGCTCAGCGAGTTCATGGATCTGAGAGATGACGTCCTTGGCCCGGTTCACGTTGTGCTCAGTCGGAGACCTGATCACCAGCGTGACCAGTAACAGGGCCATGTATTGCAGAGCCAAGGTTCTGACGAACATCGAGGTTCTGCTGTCCTCAATAATGTCCATGAGCAACTCAGACGCCTCGCTGGAGTCGGGTTCCCTCGAGATGAGGAGAACGCTTTCTGCAAGCTTCGTCTTGGAGTCTATCTGAGAGCTCCCCGTCTCGTTGCTTATCTGTTCAAGCTCTGTGAGAGCCCTCTGCCCCTCAACCAGCTCACCCCTCGATACGTGAATTATCACCGAGAGAAGCAGGATGTCCGAGAGGATGAGGTGGCGTGGACTGTCTTGGAGATAGTTCCTCGACTTGTCAAGAGCACTCAACGCCTCCTCGTCCCTGCCCATCAGACGGTAAATCCCAGCCAGTGAGTAGTACGACCTCGCGAGGTTCTCCCTGTTCCCGAGATCCTTCTGGATGTCGATAGCCCTCTGCAGAAAGCCAAAGGCACTCTCGTACTCTCCACGATAGCGGGCCATAATCGAGCGACTCTCAAGGATGTAGAAGCGGAGCTGGTTGTTCTCCACCACCTCCTTGATGGCAATCGCACGGTCGAAGTACTCAGTCGCCTCTCGGAAATCACCGTTCTCCAAATACATGCTGGCGATGTTGAAGCAGGCGATACCAATCTCCAAGGAGTTCCCAATATCCTCCTTGATCCGTAGGCTCTTCTCGAAGAAGTCTAGCGCATCACCGACCTGCCCCATCTCGTGGTAGATGGCTCCGATAGAATTCAGAATCTGTGCCTCAACCGGCCTGTTCCCGATCTCACGCGTAATCTCCAGTGCCTCGAAGTTCTTCGACAACGCATCATGCCATCGCTCGAGCTTC
Source organism: Candidatus Heimdallarchaeota archaeon (assembly GCA_027077875.1). GTDB lineage: Archaea > Asgardarchaeota > Heimdallarchaeia > Heimdallarchaeales > Kariarchaeaceae > S139-21. The sequence goes on along the minus strand of JALWRB010000446.1, from coordinate 532 downwards.
CGGTTGACGATCCCGATATTATTCAGCAACGCCGCCTGCTTCTTCCGGTCACCTAGCTCCCTCGCCAGCTCCAATCCACGAGTAAAATACCCCAAGGAGGCGTCGTACTCCTCGCGGTGCATCCTAATAAGCCCGATGTTGTTCAGAAGAGAGATGCGGTCGTACGGGTAGTTCATACCCTCCTGCAACGCATAGGCCTTCTCGAAGTACCTCAGGCTCTCCGTGTAGTTGCCCTCGCTCATCTCGATGAGACCCAACCTATTCAACGTGTTGGCATAAGGACGGGTAGCACCCCTCCTGACCTCCAGCGGTAAACCATCGTAGATGTCGAGAGACCGTTTGAGCATCTCACGCCCCTCGCTGTTCCTACCCATCTTTTGGTGCAGGTCTCCAACCTCGACGCAGTACTTCATCCGTAGATTGGGATCATCACCAACCAATGGTCTCTCACGGTAAACCTTGTCGGCACTAGGGTAGTCACCACGCCGAAGGTGGTACTGTATGAAGTAGATTGTGCGAAGATCACCGTCCA
>JALWRB010000445.1 GCA_027077875.1 Candidatus Heimdallarchaeota archaeon | reverse complement strand
ATCACTATATGAACGTTCAGGAATAAATTTCTTCTATATTCTGACCGGACAATCACTCACTGGGTTTTCTCGTAAAGATGCCAAGGCTTAAGATGAAGATCCCAAAGGATGTAACGACATCAGCAATGAGGATCATAAATCCAGCAAAGGGTTGGTCGTGGAGGGGACCACCGATTGAGACGATCAGAAAGCCTATTCCGATTAAGAGAGATCTTTTTCGTAACCATGTCTCCTTGGTGTTGAAAGCATGATACATAAAGAACAGGAACCCGAATACCATCCATGTCAGCATAGACATTATCGGTATGTAGATCCTCACAACCAACGGAGGGTTCCAGATCGTCGCACCATTGTCGAAGACAGGGAGGGTTTCTTCTGTCTCGTATGCAATCCAGTTCAGATAGGTCACCACTGCACCTGAGATAAGTGTCAGGATAGCATATGTCTTGGGAAATATCTTACTCTCGCTGATCACCGAGAAGGGGACGAAGATATTTACTGCAAATACGAGGTAGAGGAAGATGTGCCCGAAAGTGTATCCCCATAGTCCTACAAACTTGACATCATCCACGAATAGATTCATGCTCATGAATGCGAAGAACAAAGAGAAGAAGACAAATGTCCAGAAGAACGAACCTCTGAATGAGTCGTACCTGAAGTCATCCTCCTTTGCTGGCTTGTAGAGCCTGATCGCAATTATGAGGGAGAAGAACAGGTCAATGAGAGTTCCGATACCAGATATATATCCTTCTGTTATCATGAATCAATATTGACGTCGCCAATATTAATCCTTCCAGAAAATGGGGGAAATTGTCAATGGTATGATTAGCTTATTGCTCAGACACCACGTTTTTTCTTCTTACTCTTTTTCTTGCTCTTCTTCTTTGGTCTGATGAATTTCTTGACCCTTCTCATCTCTTCCATCATTCCGGCCTTCTCGTAATATAGTACTGCTTTCTCGAAGTCCTTGATCTCCTCGAAGGTCTTTGCTGCCTTAACCCAATACTTTCTCCGGACATAGTGCTTAGCTAGCTCATGTCTGTTGTCCTCGATCAGTGACTCGGCCTCTTCCCATTGCTCCAGTTTCTCCAAGCACTTCGCTGCCTTCACCTTGTTCCCCATGTCCATCCACAGGTCTTTAGCTGTATCAAATTCACCCAGTTTCTCGTATATCTCGGCCATTTTCTTCCTGTTTCCAGATTTCTCTGCTCGATCCAACTGCCGCTTGAGTGCCTCTTCGTCCTCGAGGAGATCGTCTATAAGCTCGTTGTCACCTGATTTCTCATAGCATCTGATCGCGTCTGCTTTAAGTTGAAGCTTCTCGTAATTTTTCCCAGCATACCTCCACTCCTTCATGTTCCCACTTAACTCGGCTGATTCTTCCCAAGCCTTAGCGGCTTCCTCTAACTTGTCCAGTTTCTCATAGCACTCGGCAATCTTGTTCAATCTGCCTTCTCTCTTCCAGTACTTCAATGATTTATTCCAGTCTTTGGCCTTGTAGTACATCTCGGCGGCTTTTGTGTTTGAGCCAGCTTTGGCAAAGTTCTCAGCAGCCTTCGACCATTCCTCTAGACCCTCCCAGTCCTTTGCTGCCTCTTTGAAGTTTTTCACCCTCTCATTTATCGAGGCCGCTTTTCTCAATCGATTCACTTTTCGGTAGTAACCAACTGCCCTTTCATACATCTCCTCCCTCTCCGCTTTTTCGGCAGCATCGAGATAGTTCTTGTCCATCTCGTAGCACTTAATTAGCTTCTTAGCAAGCTTTTCTCGCTCCTTTTTAATCGGAGAAATTTCTGCCTTCACCTTGGAGATTAATTCATTCTTCTCGTCAAGGGTGAGTTTTCCATCTTGTTTGTATCTGTTGATCTCCTCATCCTTACTGTCTATCTGATCTTGGAGCTTGAGCTCGGCCCTTTTGTACTCCTCCGCAGCCATACTCCACTCTTCTAGATTCTCGTATATACCCGCGGCTTCTGCATAATTACCCATTGATCGGTAGACCTTGGCCACATCGTGCATCATGTCTAGTGAGGTGTAGAGCCTGATCGCTTCGTCGTATGTCTTCGATTCAAAATAGAGTTGAGCTGCCTGCTTGATGTCGCCATCCTTCTCGTAGTTCTCAGCTGCCAGCTTTAACTTATTTTCGATCTTGTAGTGCTTTGCCAGTGATGCGTAGTCATTAAGCTCCTCCCAGATCTTGGCTGCTGTATCGAAGTCCCTACCTTTGGCGTATGCCTCGGCTGCTTTCTCCTTGTTGCCAGATTTCAGGAAAAGAGCACCTGCATTTTTCAAATTAGCCTCTCTATTCGACTGTTCTGAAGCTTTTAGATAGTATTCTGCAGCAGTACCATAATTTTCCATCTTCTCGGCAAGGAACCCAGCTTTAGCCCAGACCCTCCCTTTAATATAGGCTTCAAGTGCATCGGAGGTCATATCCAAGCTCTCGTATGCCTGCCCAGCGTCACCCCATCTTCCCAGTTTGGTGTAGCATAGGGCAAGTTTCTCTTGATTGCTGGATTTTGAGTACATCTCCGAGGCGAGTTCCCATTCACCCAATTCCTCGTACACAACACCAGCTTCGTTCCACTGCTCCAACTCCTTTAATAAATCGGCTTCAGCGGTTCTCTCACCTGATTTACGGTAACACTCAAGTGCACGGGGTTTTTCGTTAGCCTTAATCCACATATCAGCTGCTTGGAGGTGACGCCCTTTACTCTCGCACAATTCAGCAGCTTTGGAGAACATATTTGCAGATTCGAAAATATTCAGTCTAAGGTCGAAATTATTGATGTTCTCTACATGCTCAAGCGCCTTCTCGATATCCCCTAGATCAACCCAGATTCTTGCTGCATCCGCTAGATAGGTTGTGTCTTCACCAGACCTTTCTAAGTACACGTCAGCCAACCTATGCTTGTCACCTACTGCCTCCCACATGGATATTCGTTCATCCCACTCACCCAAGTTCCTGAACTCAAGGTCTGCCTCGTCGTACTTCTCTTCCACGACGAGTGATTTGGCATAGCAGTAACCGGCTCTTGCTTGATCCTCTTCTTGCTGCCACAGGGACTGTGCTAGAGTCCAATCCTCAGTCTTTTCTGCGTATGTGGCAGCATTCCTGTGGTCACCTTTCTCGAGATAATATTTCACTAGAGCAGAATTCGCCCTGAAGGTCTCTCCGATCTTCGACCACGATTCAGCTGCCTTTTTCCACTCCTTATACTCTTCATGGAGTAGTGCCTGATTCTTTGCGACATTTGTCTTGTCATTCAGTATCTTGTATAGTCTGACTGCTTCCGAATATTCTTTAATATTCTCAAAGAGCTCTGCGGCTTTCCTCCGGTTACCTCTTTCCTCCTCCCGTCTCGCCCTACATCTGCCAATCCCGATTTTATCGTTGAGCTCACGGTAAAGCCCCTCTGCTTGGACAAGGTTGAAATGCTCCATTTCCTTAGCAGCTTCAGCCTTCATCTCGATCTTGAGGAAAAGTTCTGCAGCTTTCTCGTGCTCCCTGTGTTCTCTCGCATCTAGTGCCAAGCACTCCGTTGCTTCTCGGGTCTTGTTGAGTCTTTGGAAGTAGTCTGCCGCAGTACCATACCGCATGTTCGTCTTGAAGTACATTGCAGATGACAGAAGTTCTTCTGGGGATTGATCTTCTGTCCAGTATCTCTTCATTATGCTCAGAGGAGTGAGTTTGAATGATGCACTCTTCAATCCGTCCCATAATTTGAACGCGTTGTTGTCACTCTCATAGACAATGAGATGTCTCCGAGCTCTAGTGAGTGCAACATAAATTCTGTTAAAGGCATACTTAACGAGGAGATGATTTTCGCGGATGTAATCTTCGCTCATGGAACCGAAGAATTTGTTCCAATCAACACCGCTATCTGTGGCGAGATTGTACAGGAAGGTAGAGATGAACTCAAGACCCTTGGCCTCTGCTACGGTGAAGATGTAGGTCTCCTTGAAGTACTTCTTGAGGATCTCCTTGGATTCATCGCGATAGACAATTAGTATCCGATCCTCGCCCTTGTCCTTGAGTTCCTCAAAAGTCTCTCGGAGTTCCTCGTCTGTCTGATTGATCAGCATCCCTGGAGCGTGCTTAGCGTCCATGCTGTCCGCTGCCGATTGTAATTGGTCGTAGCTGTCCTTAATCCCCATCTCCTGCTTAAATTCAATGAATCTGTTAGCGATGTCAATCATCTTACTGGTGCTGCGGAAGTTCCTGTTCATGTATTCGACTTTCTTGATTTGATAAGCCTTACCCAGTCCATTGTAGTACCTATGAATGAATGATCGCAGGTCTTCCCACCTGAAGTTACTCGAGTTTATTGACTGAAGAACGTCACCTCCAAAGAAGAGATTGTAGAGTTTGTCTGGTCGAACTAACCGGGTGAAGACTGCGTACTGAACTTCAACAAAATCTTGGACTTCGTCGCAGACAATCGCCTCGATTGGTCTATCGTCCTCGTTTCGTTGCTCCAATCGATCAAGTGTGAATTGTGCGAGGTCGACAGAGTCCCAGTATCCTTTCTTCCTCATCTCATCATGGTAACGGGTGACGATTTCGTAGACATCGTCTCGGTACTCTACCTCAAACAGAGAGATCTTGTTTCCCTTTTCCAGATACTCCTTGCGCGAAATAACACCCTTCTTATAATCCTTGCAGTCACCCCTTATGATGCCGTAGTACTCCTGCCACAGCTTCAAAGGATCCATTTTTCTGTAGAGGGGGAACTTAGTGATCCACCTGATGAAATCTAGAAGATTGATCTCCTTATCTTGAGGAAACTGCTTCTCATCAGATCCAAGTATTTTTCTACAGACATCATTGAAGGTCATAACCCTTCCAAGAATTGCCTCCTCCTCCCGTGTGACCATAGTCCGCAGGATTTCCTCGATAAAACTCTTCAGAGGTCTAGTGAGTGTGATGTAGAGTCCCTTCTCTTTCTGTTGTAAAGATTTGAATGAGTAGATGTGTGTGAGCACAGTTGTCTTGCCAGTACCTGCCCCACCATTGATCATGAGCGGACCTCGCGTGAAAACAAGATTCTGCTGCCTTGGTGAGAGAGCCAGTACCTTTCTAGGGATACCGTGATCAATCCACTCCTTCCTGATTTCGTCGTCGAACCGGAAGTATTTGATCCCGTTTGGTAGACCAGTACTGTCTTCATCTGCGACCTCACTTGCTTTAAAGAGCTCATCTAGGGGGTGACCATCAATGGAAACGTCCTTGACATCGGTGACTGTTTCCTCCTCAATGGCCTTTCCGATAAGATTGACATTGTAACTCTGTAAGTTCAATCGTTCTATTCGCGTTTTAGCAATCTTGTTCGCTCCATCGGATATCTTCTTGTGCCTGACAAGGTCATGGATAATAATGGTAGGTTTTGTCACAGAGCTGTTGGCAATGGGTACTGATTTGATTTGGAAGAGTATTCTTCGAGATCTATCCAACCTAGCTTCAAATATCGGTTCGGATATCCCCGCGAGCTTCTTCACCACAACCCCGAATTCCCAGTGCTTGTACTGGACATTGTACAGAGCCTTGTCCAATCTCTTCTTGTCCTTCTCTTCCAGAATCTCAATTTTCTTGAGGAGGTCCTCATTGATCACAACTTGGAAAGGGGCTTTCTCATCGATTTGATCTTTATCAAGAAAACTTACCTCACCATCAACCACGCCCAGCTCTAGGTCGTTGACAGCCACCTGTTCCTGTCCATCGACTTCTATGGATTCTAGATCCTCCTCCTTCTGGATGGCAAAGTCATCATCGGTAGCAACATAGTCCTGCTCCTCGGACTGTATGGTCTCAATCAGGATACTGGGGAGACCTGCTAGAACCTGAACAAAACCATCAACCGAGACCTTATCCCCATGCTCTACCTCATTGACGATGCTGAAATCCCTGAGGACCATCGTGACCCCATTGTCTTCAAGACTGTACTCAATGTACTTATTTCCGTTCTTGGCCGTTTTCCAGGATTTCATTGTGACTACACCAGAGACCCTTACGTAGTTAGCAGCTGTCTTTATGAGATATTTTTCAGGGTTCTCCCGCTCACATTGGTCAAGCACGTCCCCTATTGAGGTGTGCCTTGGCTCGAACTCTTTATCGAGTTGAGGATCTTCTTCGAGTTTTCCCAAGGTGTTCACTTTCAGATATGGGATATTATTGTAGGATTCAAGAACCCCCTCAACCAGAATATAGTCCCCAACCTGAAGATTTAGACCGTTAGGATGGAAATCAGTAGCCCGTATTCTATTTAGTCCATCCGTGAGATAGTATGATACATACCTATTTCCATTCTTGGAAAGTTGCTCATTTAAATCGTCAATCTTTCCCTTAGTTGTAACTTCCTTATTTAGAAGCTCAGATTCATTTCTCAGAAGTAGGGTTATGGTGTATTCCTTCCCCGCCATTAATACCAAATTAATATTGGAGATATTACTATAAATTCTTTTTCCCAATCTTCCTTTCTGAGGATCTGTGCATAACAGGTTTTTGCGCAATTTTGGTGCTGTGTATGAGTTAGACCAACATCATTGGCGATCAAAAACTGTATTAATACCACACCTAACCACTCATTTTTCATCATATCCAAATATAGCAAGTTGAACGGATTAATCAATTTATACTATTGATTCGATCATTATAGGAAAATCGATATTTTGTCCTCAGAATGATTTTAAAGAACTCAACCACAGATTGATCACTATGGCAGACCTAAAGAAAATAGGAGATTACCTGATGCTCATTCAGGGAATCCTCAACATAATTGCAGCCTTATTTCCAATACCATACCTATCCACTAGTGCCTTCAACATCTTCACGGGGTTAAACCTTGGAATTGTTTACCAAGTTCTGACCGTGCTTGTCGGAATATACTATATCCTCTTCTTCCTAGGGAAGGATGATATGTTCTTCAAGCTAAACAAGATAACACAACTCATTCTCCTGATTGTCCTGTGGGTATTCTTCGGAGGGATTCTGTCCCTGATCGCTGCTATAATCTACTTCATAAGTTAGGAAGACAATTCTATTAGCACCGCAAGATGATCACTTGCATCTGGATTTCCATATATCGCATAAGAATCGGGCAAGACATTCCAGTCACCCCTCGTCAACCATATGTAGTCGATCTTATGGGTTGGTGCATGAGCAGGGGATGTGAAACCTTCAGTGGCATTAGGATGTAGACCTGACTCCACTAGCCCGTATGTAAATCTATTGTAGAGAAGGTGGTACGCCTCGTTGTTCTCGTCCGATCTGGTGTTAAAATCTCCGAGAATAATCGCCTTCCTGTCACCGACATAGTCAATAAGGAAGTTCGCTTCTTCCCTCTGTGCGGTCTTGAATCGGTCTATCTCGAAGTGAGTGTTAAAGACATTCAGCTGACCAATTGGACTGTCAATAACCACGTACATTACTCCCCTTTCTATGCCTTCAGGGCGGGGATACTGCTTCCATTCCTGCTGAATGATCGGCCAGCGAGAGAGAATGGCCTCTCCATATATCTGCTCAGAGGTCGCTGGCCCATAGTAGTAGTACATACCTAGCTGCGATGCGAGCCATGCCACCCCGTTCTGATTTCCAGAGGAGAGTCGTAATCCCTCGTTCTCCTGTAGACCAATGATGTCGGCACCCGATTCTTTGATAACTTTCAACAGCTCGTCAAAGACATAGCGACCAGTCTTGTCCTCGATATCACTAGGATCCAGTACATAATACTGGTGGATATTGTAGGTCATCACACGAATGACCTGGGCAGATGCATCTTTGGGCGGAATGAGCATTGGGGAGAGGAACACGATCTGGGCGATCATCCCAATGACGAGGATTGATGTGATATATTTTTTCTTCATGATACGTACCTCCTTGTGAGTGCGATCGACCCCACTACCAAGAGACCCGAAAGGAACAGGTAGAACCATGCGAGACCGTGAGATGCCACGCCCAAGAAGGATGGGAGGAAAGCCCAGTTCCCTGCTGAGACGTAGAGGAAGAGAAATATCGTGATGAGGAACTGCTGGACGAAGAACATCTGCTTGAACATGGGTATAGTCACATCCCTTGTTGCGGAGATGAGAGATAGAGCAATGTATATGACAAGCCCGATGGACACGGGTACGAAAAGCTTAAGGAGCAAAACATCCAACAGAGCGAGAGAGTACATCGCAGCGACGATCCCGAAAGATAAGCGATTGACAAGGTCCGGGTAGATAAATGCGACCAGTGCGGAGAGCGACATGACTACGCTGAGAAGGATAATATAAATCGGAAGTGGGATAAGCGACACCAGAACTCCGTCAAAGGTCCAAGTGGCAACAAGGGATGGTACCCCGAGAAAGAGAAGGAGGAAGTTCAAATACGGGTAGACAAGGAACAAGCTCCCTGGTTTAGGAATAGGGGTGGACGGTGAGATCTGGATAGACAGGGTGGTGACGAGGAGAACGAGGTAGTAGATCGACTTTCCAAGTTCTGTGCTGAACACATAGAGCCCACCGAGAATGGCATAGATTAGATACTGACCAGCAGTTGCCAAGACAAGTGAGGTTCGTGTCTCGACGGAAGCGAGGTCAAGGTTTGTCAGGAGAAGTATCCCCATGAACTGGAGGGCAAGTCCACTCGCAAGGGAACCAAGTATGGCATTGTCAATAGTTGCCAAGACGGAGAGAAATGTGAACAGTGCCCAGACCAGCCAGTATAGGTTCTGGTTAATTCCTTCATTCAACCGTATCCTCGCGATGGAGAAGGAGGACATGGTCAGGAAGACAAAAAGCAGGGTTGAGTTCACCCCAGCAGTGGTAAAGTTTAGCACAAAGGTCATGGAGACGAATCTGTTGAAGAGAGCAACGAACAGAAGCATAAGACCAGTCTGTCTGACGACTACTCCGAAATTGATTTCCCGATTTTCCACAATTATGTATTGTGTCCTTGTTTATTTGGGTTCCTCAGAGTGGAACAGCCATTGTGAAAAAATGTCGTATAATCGTGACTATGCGCAGTTCATCCTGATTCCATCGCTAAAGGTAAGAAGAATATTTACGCACTTACGTCAGTACGATATATTTTTTCTAAGTGAAATGAGGATAATTATAAATATACAGTGCAGCAATACCACCTGAACTACGAATGGCTTATAAAATGTTGGAACCTTTTAATCCATAGATTGATGGAAGGGAAACAGTATGAAAAAGTATAAACTACTACCCACCATAATCGTTATGGTCTTAATCACCATGGGGGCAGTCCCAACCTCAGTGTCCTCACAGAGTCAGACTGTGATAGCTTATGCACTGCCATATGATTTCACTGAGTACAGCATATATACTCAGGACTCCTACGCCACAGCACAATGGACATCAGCAATCTACGCAAGTGTAGTAAAGAGATCTGCAGAGGCAGGCAGAGACTATGTAGCTGACCTCGCAGCAGCTTTGCCAACCACATATGATGGTAAAGCATGGACATTCAGCATCAGAGATGGTGCCAAGTTCTCATCCGGTAATCCCGTAACTGCCGATGATATTATCTTCTCCTTCAAGGTGGCAGTCTCCCCTGCAATCAACCTTGCAGGTTATGCATCCGCATCGCTCTTCCTGACGAACGAGTCCGCAGTCAAGAACTCGGACGGTTCAGTAACCGTCACACTCACACAGGAATACGCCTTCCCCATGTCGATACTCGGTCAGCCCATCATCGAGAAGGCAGTCTTCGGAGAGAGATATAATGATTGTATTACAGGTACGGCTAATGCCTGTAACTGGGACGCAAACGACGGTAGTGATGCAGTCTCCGCCGGGCCATTTATGATGGATCGCATCGATATGATCAATAATACTGTCACTCTTAAAAAGAACCCAAACTATTATGGTCCTGTTAAGGCAGATAAGCTGATCTTTAAAGTTTACTCCGATTTTTATGAAGCCAAATCCGCTCTTTCCGCAGGAAACGTTCATATCGTCAACCCCCAGTACTTTGCTGGTCTCAGTGGATATGAGGGTCTTGACAACGTTACTACAGAGAAGGTCAGTGACCGAGTCCACCAGGAGATCTCCCTCAACCACCAGTCACCCTACTACGGAACTGGTCTGATGACCCCCAAGGGTAAGGCAAATGCCGCTGACGCACCAGCTGCTGCACTCTCAGTCAGGAGGGCAATGTCCGCAGTCGCCAACAGGGAGCTCTACTCCTCACAGTTCCTCGAGGGTCTCGGCTCTCCCGCAGCATCCACCATGCCTTCTGCAGCTATCGGCTGGGACTCAACCCTTAAGGCCGATACATACGATGTCGAAAGGGCAAAATCCCTGATGGAGGATGCTGGATATGACTTCAGCACCCTCACCGACTCCGATGGAGACGGCAAGTATGAGGACTTCTTCTTCTCGATCACAGTCCTCGCACCCAACACCAACGCAGCAAGGAACAAATGGTCTGATCACTGGCAGCAGGAGCTCCCCAAGATCGGTATCGGTGTCAACTCTTATGAGAACGTCGGATGGGACGTCATCGTGCCCAGGACATTCGGATACGAGGACGGAAGTGTTACCACAACTCAGTACCCCGTGCCCCTCTGGGACGATGGTGGTTACGATGTCCTCTTCGTCAGTTATACTTGGAGACTCGACTGGGATCCCACTGGTCTCTACGAGGAGTCTTCCTTCGTACCCACAGGTGGTAACTTCTATAACTACGTGAACAAGACAACCGAGGATCTGATATCTAGGTATATTACTGAGACCAATGTCGTCCAGAGAAATGCATACGCTAAGCAGATCCAAAAGGCCATCCACGATGACCTCCCCGTCATCCCACTGGTCTACCCCGAGTCCCTCTGGGGATTCAGCGACAAGCTGCAGGGCATGGACGCACTTCTGCTCTCCGTCTCTGCACCCGAGTGGGATCAAGTCAACCTCATGCCTTCTCAATCCGATTCCACATTGACAGGCGAGAATACAAACAATGATACCATCGTGGTAAGGATACCAAGGAGCTTCGCCGTACTGGGAGTAGTAGTCTTAAGTTTACTTGGGCTTATCGGTGTGATTTACCTCAAGAGAAAAACCTCTAATAAAGGTGCAGCAATCGACAATAGCAACCAGAGGGACAAAAACATAAAATTATCAGCAACACCTAAAAAGTCATCAATACTTGCCTGTTCACACTGTGGAACAAAATGTGACTTAGGGGACTCATTCTGCGCAAACTGTGGATCAAAATTACGGTAGGTTTCTATGGGACATTTACGTATGATATCTTGGTTCCCAAGGGTTGATCCTGTATTACCTAAGTACAATTTAGCTCACCGCTCCTAAATCTTATCTCTGAGTCTATGACGTCCATGGTTAGAATTTCTTAGACGTCACTCTGATATCCTTAGATTTTTGTGGTGATGGATGAAGATGAGACGACACCACCACCAGAGCTTCCACGCCCTCTTGAGATTTCGTCGGTGCAGATATCGATCCTTTTTTGGGCACTGTGATGACTTTGAGGAGAATTTGGAGAGGTATAAATTAATAGAAGTGGCCTATTCTGGTAAAATATTCTTAATCGGAGGTCAGTGATTCTTGATGACATGAATTGATGCAGAAGTAATAAACTGATCTATAGAAATTATTCAGACAATACACCGACGTATTGAATAAATAACCAAAATAGATGATATTTCTTACTAGAGCATTAATAAATCCAGAGGCCAATTTCTCATAATGATTGGAAAGAGCGAGG
>JALWRB010000444.1 GCA_027077875.1 Candidatus Heimdallarchaeota archaeon | reverse complement strand
AATGGTCGCGGGGGGACCAACGACCTCTGCCAGGATGGAGATCTTTCAGGACAAGTTCATCGAGGAATTCGGCTCAAGGTTGATCATCGGTAAGGGCGGAATGGGACCGAGGACGACCGCGGCCTGCCAGAAGTTCGGTGCGGTCTACGGGATGTTCACAGGAGGTGCTGCCCTTCTTGCTGCAGACCGTGTCAAGGAGGTCGTCGAGGTCCACTGGCTGGAGCTCCTCGGGATGCCCGAGTGCCTGTGGGTACTGGAAGTCGAGGAGTTCGGACCCCTGATGATAGGCATCGACGCCCATGGAAACAACTTCTTCACGGAGAACCAGAAGAAAGCAGAGGCCACTCGCGATAAGGCCTACTCGATTATCGCAGGAGCAATGGAGTGATAGCAATGACACTAGAAAAGATTATTGAGGACACCGCAGTAGAGCTGCTGAGAATATCGGCAACACGGCTCCCCACAAATGTCGTGAACTCCCTGCAGCAGATCAGGGAGACAGCGACAGGAGAGAGTGCCATGCTACAGCTTGGGAACATCATCACCGACATTGGAATCGCCAAGGAACAGAGCAAGCCAATGTGCCAAGACACAGGCATCATATCATTCAAGCTGGAGGTCGGTGACGACTTCCCGATCAAGTCCAAGCTCAAGGACATCCTCGTCGCAGCCACAAGGAGGGCGACGAAGGAGATCCCGCTGAGACCTAACACAGTCGACTTCTTCGAGGGAAATCCCAAGGACAATGTGGACGTCAGAGGACACATCCCGTACTTCTACATCGACATGGTACCGGGTGACAAGCTCAAGATCCTCGCCACCACAAAGGGAGGTGGTAGCTCGAATGTCGCTGCCCTCGGAATGCTCAAACCTGGAGTCGGTCTGGAGGGCGCATTGCAGTTCGTCATCGACACGATCATCAAGGCGGGTCCACAAGGATGTCCGCCCTACAGGGTCGGCATCGGCATCGGTGGTGGTGAGGACATCTGCATGACGCTGGCCAAGAAAGCGATTTTCAAACCCATAGGCGAGAGGCACCCCGACCCCCGAGTTGCCAAGCTGGAGCTGGCGGTCATGGACGCAGCAAACGAACTCCCGATCGGTGCTATGGGCGTCACGGGATCCAAGACGGTCATGGACGTCAACATCGAACTGGCGAGCAGGCACCCTGCATCTCTCCCCGTGGGCGTCGTCATGTCATGCTGGGCACTGAGGTACGGTGCCGCCGAGATCGACAAGAACGGTGACGTGAAGATCATCGAGAGCTAATCTCACTTCTATCAATCCTTAAATATTTGTAAAAACGCTTACCGATATGGGCCTACTCAGTCTGGCTTTCCAGTTCTCTCACGTCATGAACGTGATCATGAGCCTCCTCGTGATCCTCGCCACCCTCGTAGTCTACCAGAGGTCAAGGGTGAGACTCGTCCTCATCGTCACCCTGCTCTTCCTCTTCTGGGGGCTGACCAATGTCACCCTTATCCTCCCAATCTACACTGATGTGCCTATAGATCCCCTGTCGACTCTGAACGCCTTCGCCTCATCGTTCGCCCCTGCTCTCTTCCTGATCTTCGTCGACAATTTCGAGGGAGAGACCTCCCCTACCAAGACCGCCGTGGCTGTCAGCATCGTCGCCGTCTCGGGATTCCTCGCAATTGCCGCCAACGTCACAGGGGTGTACTCCATCACCTCGACCATCCTCTACCTCGAATCGGAGGACCTGTACACCATGAGGTGGTCACCAATTGCATCCCTCGCCCTCTTCCCCCCAGTGCTCATGACCGCATACTGGCTGAACCAAGAGCTAAGCACCGCCCGAACCTACTCCACCTCCGACCAACAGGCAACGCAGATCTCACGCATGAGGGTCGGAGGTCTCCTCATGTTCCTCGTGGGGCCGATCTTCGGGATACTCGGCGTCGTCCTTGTGGAGCTCGGCTACCCTGTCCTCGGAAGCTGGGCATCGGAGATCATCGGATACCTATTCGTCTCACTCGGGATCCTCGTCTTCGCAGTCACGTACCTGTCAGGTAAGGAGATAGCATTGCTACTCCCACAGAGGATCGAGTCCGTACTCATCATCCACCAGACTGGTCTCCCCGTCTTCACACACAGCTTCGTCTCCGACGTGGACAAGAACGACCTGAACCTCGCCTCAGGTGCAATCACTGCCATCAAGGCAATATTCGAAGAAGCGTTCGCTGTACGCTCCGACATCGAGAGCATCCGCTTCCACGAGAAGGATCTGATCCTCACATTCAGGGACAACCTCGCATTCCTCGTCGTCGCCGGCCGAATATCCAACTACCTCAGATTCGCCCTCGACAGATTCGCAGACACCTTCCTCGACGAGCTTGGTGACACATTCGACGCCGACCACGGGACAATGGTGGACGAGAAGGACACCCAGAGAATTATGATGAAGTCATTCGGGTTCTCAGCATAGGTGTGTTCCAAGGACATCAAGTTCTAGGAGCAGAATAACTGTTATATCCCTCCGATCCAACCAACGCTGTGAAAGCGGTATTCCAATACCAGAGACTGATCTCAGAGAACTACAAGAGGACACTCAGGGAGGCACTCCCCGACATGGAGCTCGTCTTCATCGAGGAGATCGGCAAGGAGCCACTCCTGAAAGAGATCGAGGACGCTGACATCCTCGTGGGGTACTCCCTCTTCGAGGAACTGATGGAGAGGGCCAAGAAGCTCAGGCACATTCAGATCCCGTGGACGGGCTTCAACAACCTTGGAAAGGAACATCTCGCAGGAAGGGACATCACCGTCTCAAACTCACACGCAAATTCCTTGGCGATTGCAGAGCACGCAATGGCACTCCTCCTCTCCGCGAGCAAGCTGCTGTCTCGGAGGGACGGTGACATGAGAAGGGACGACTGGTCATCGAGGTACGAGGACGTGGACTCCGTCTGGGTCACCGGGAGGACCACAGCCATTGTCGGATACGGGGCCATCGGAAAGAAGGTCGCAACAATGATGAAACACGG
>JALWRB010000443.1 GCA_027077875.1 Candidatus Heimdallarchaeota archaeon | reverse complement strand
GTTCTACAGGGATAATCTTGAAAATGGTGGGCTCGGGTTTGTACTTAATCTCAGCCACACTTTGTTACAGCTAGGCAAGGTGGATGAGGCTATCCAACTTCTGCAGGAACACGCAGATATGGGAGCAGTCGAGGCCATGTATAATCTTGGTGTTATCTACCAAGAGAGAGATGAGATAGAGGAGTCGATTAAGTGGTATACAATGAGCGGTAAAAAAGGGTACGCACCCGCGTACCACAATCTCGGGATTATCTACGAACCCCTCGATAAGGTTGCAGCAATATCTGCTTACAGGAATGCCTTTGAAAAAGGAGTGCTCCAGTCAGGGATCAACCTCGGTCTCCTCCTTGAGGAGATTGGTGACATAGACGAAGCTCTTGAGATCTATCAAAAAGCAGCAAACGAGGGATTTGTTCCTGCAATGGAGGCACTTGTGGAGATATTCGAAGAAAGGGGGGACGTAGCCAGTGCAGAGGAGTGGAAAAGAAAACTAGAACTCCTCCACTCGCACTGATCCTACAAATCCTTTTAATCCTTTATTTCCTGACCTACTTGTGGATACAATTTACGCAATTCTGAGGACAACAGCTCTAAGGGATGGAAGGATCTCTGACGATGAGGCAAAAATGCTAGACTCTGTAATTCAGGAGTTAGATGGGTATTCTCGTGTTCTGGTTAAGGCCATGGAAGATGGGATAATTGACTCCGAGGAGAAGAAAGAATTAGACAAGTGGCGGAAGAGGGTATGGAACAAGGCAGTGGAGGTTGTCACTGATGACGGGGTAATAAATGAGGATGAGCACGAGCTCCTTCTAAGTCTTGTTGAAATCATTAATACTCTTGAGGCGAGAGAATAGCTACTCCGCAGAAAATTTGTACACCATAAGTTCGATGATCTCTGCTGTATCCCTCATCCGTTGAACGGTTGCGGCTGTTCTCTTCATAATCCGTTCCACTGCTGTAAACTGCTTCCACGCATTTTCTCCGTTGAGGGATTTGAAATAATCAGTCTCCAACTCGAAGGTCAGATCCACGATCTTGTCTCTGTTGTCCTCTATCTTCCCAGTAAGTTTGAGCGCCTGTGAGAAATTAGTGAAGAGGTTGACAATCGCATCGTTGACATACTCAGCCACAAGTTTCAGCAGTTTGGAGACAGGTGTTGCTCTCTCGACAAAGTCGCTTGGAACTGCTCCCGCGAATACGTGCATCGTCCGGGCTGCGATGGCGAAATTATCGAGTGTATCGTCAATTCGCCTGAGGAGCTTTGCCCTCTCCAGTGTTAGGTAGGGCGCATTCTTCTGTGTTGAGTAATGAGCATCCAGCTTCGCTTGGAGCTCATCTCCCTTACTCTCGAGCTCATTAAGCCTATTGTACATTTCTTCAATCAGCTCGACTCTGAGCATCTTCGCATAGCACTCACCTGCTTCTTGGACAACCTGTCCAAGTTCGATGAATAGTTCCTTCTGTTCTTTCCTTGTAAGTTTCATTTGTATCACCCAATAAAGAGATTGACCACACCCCATGTAAGAAGCACCCCTAGCCCTGCTACAAAGGGTGTCCCGACCGCACTTATCGTAATCCTCTTCACGGTTTTCATGTTCACGTCAACGTCATAGGCCTTTCCTGTACCGATAAAAGCTGCTACGAGGATATGGGTGCCTGACACGGGTATACCAAGGCTTGCTGCTACAAAGGTGATAATGGCCGTGGAGAATTGGATCGCAACTGCCGAGGTTGGACTGAGAGTCACTATATCATTTCCCAGAGACTTCAAGACTCGTCTTCCAACAATGATCAACCCGATGCCCATCCCCACACCTCCAATGAGTAGTGGGATTCTGGCATACAATGAATTTCCACTTTGGTCTGCAAGCTGGATAAATACTCCCATCAATGGAGCAGCTGCATTGGAGACATCATTCGCTCCCCTTGAGAACGAGGTCAAAGTTACTGAGAGAAGAAGGATGGTGATGAACCACGACTCAAGCCTGTCGACGTCATCTAGACCTTTGACATACTTCTTTTTAAGCCAAAGGATGAGCTTCATGATACCGTAGGCTCCGAAGAATCCGATAAGCGGTGAGGTTATCCAGCTGAAGACAATCTTGACAATCGTTGCTGATTCTACATTATAGCCAAGAAGAAGTGAGAGTGTAACAGTCGCCCCCACCATGGTGTGTGTGGTCGAGAGAGGCAGTCCCTTCCACGATCCTATAATGAGAAGGACTGCCACTGTGATGAGAATTGTCAGGCTCTGTGCGAAGGTGAAGGGTGAGTCTGATATCTCGGTGCCGACGGTCTTTGCAACATTGAACCCGAAGGTCACTGCCCCAATCAGCAGGACTCCGCTGCCTAACACGACTGCTTGGTTAATCGAGAGACGCCTGATACCGACGACAGTAGCCCACGTCTCGTCATTTGCTCCAATGGCAATAGCTAAGAGCCCCGCGACTGATCCGAGTATAACTAACTCTTCCATCAATCCTGAAGTAACCCTCTCCTTAAAGAATATTCTCCCCTCCGATTCACTAAATCAACCAATTATTTCGAAAGGATGCATCTGAGCTAGTGTTCAAAACATAGGATTAAAGTTTTGTTAGAATATGGATGTCTGAATGAAGAGGACTGTTAGATCAGATGTTCTTGTCATAGGGTCTGGGTTGGCTGGATTGAATCTAAGCATCAAACTATCCAAGAATTCGGATCATTCCATCTCCCTAATCACAAAGAAAGAACTAAGTGACAGTAATACACAGCATGCCCAAGGAGGAATCGCAGCAGTTCTCTCAGAGCATGATAGCTTTGACTCCCATATCGAGGACACCTTAGTTGCTGGTGATGGGCTCTGTCGGAGGGACGCTGTCGAGTTCATAATCAAGAAGGGACCCATTGCTATCCAAACTCTCAAGGAGTATGGTGTCAGGTTCGACAAGGGAGAGAGCCAACTCATCGATCTCGGACGAGAGGGTGGGCATCACATCCGAAGGGTTGCTCATGTCAAGGACAC
>JALWRB010000442.1 GCA_027077875.1 Candidatus Heimdallarchaeota archaeon | reverse complement strand
CAGGGTTTTTGACAAACTCACCCAGCAGGTCGACCGTAGAACAAATACCCCTACTCCATAGCTCATCAATTTTCACAAACGCATTCTCTATACCGTATCCGCCAACGTAATTCCGAGCGAAGTACCTAACCAATGGTCCCGGAAGTAGATCGATGAAAAATTTCTTGATCGAACCCACGAGTGATACAGGTTTCACATGTATAAAGAAATTTACTTGGTCTCGATTACGAACTGCTTAGAAGTCGAGCAAATTTCAAAGATTATTCATAGCCTTCGAGGGAACCGAAATCATCAACCATCCGCTCGTCTTTGACCTTCTTGAAAGCACGGATGAAATCGTTCATCAGTACAGAATCACGATCATCTCTGATGGCGAACATTCCCGCTTCTATACAGATGTTCCTGATCTCCGCACCGGAGAAGCCATCTGACAATTTAATGAGTGTCTTCATATCGAACTCACTTTCTTCGAGGTTCATATTCCTCAGATGGATCTTGAAGATCTCCTCTCTTCCTTCCTTGTCTGCAGGGGGGATCTCTATGAGTCGGTCGAACCGACCCGGGCGGAGAATAGCAGGGTCAAGAATATCTGGTCGATTGGTCGCACCAATCACCCTTACATCACCCCTGTTCTCGAAGCCATCCATGCTTGACAGGAGCTGCATCAAAGTCCTCTGAACTTCCCTGTCACCGCTGGTGGCGACCTCAAGTCTCTTAGATCCAATAGCGTCTAACTCATCGATGAAGAGGATTGAGGGTGAGTTCCTCAGGGCGAACTCAAAGACCTCACGGACGAGGCGGGCACCTTCTCCAATGAACTTCTGCACGAGTTCCGAGGCGATGACACGTATGAAGGTAGCGTTCGTCTCATGAGCGACCGCTTTGGCCAATAGTGTCTTACCCGTACCTGGTGGTCCGTGTAGGAGAACGCCCTTTGGAGGAGTAATGCCGATCTTCTCGAACAGATGTGGTTTGAGCAGAGGAAGCTCCACGACCTCACGCACCTGCTGAATCGCCTTGCTGAGTCCACCGATGTCATCATAGGTCTCCTTGGGCTTAATTTCCACCTCCATTGCTTTGATAGATGGATCCTGTGGGGGATCGAGTACCTCAACAACCGCAAAAGTCCTCTGGTTAAGGGCAACCCGTGCGTTGGGTTTGAGCTGCTCTTCGTCCACTTTCTTACTCACATTGACGATGAACTGCGGACCGCTGCTGGACTTTACCACTGCTCTGGAATCATCAATCATCTCGATCAAAGTACCTGCAAATAATGGCGGTGTTCGAAGACGGTTCAGTTCTCCTCGGATATTGTTGAGTTCCCTTTGGAGTCTCAGACGCTCCGACTCGACTACCTGCTTCTCCTTCTCGAGTCGTCTAGCCTGTCTTTCTAGGTGACGGGTGTAGCTCAGGAGATAGCTGGTGTCCTGTTCCTCAACTTCCACGTCTTGTCTCTGATCTTCATGTTCCGTAGGCATCTGGTAAATTAATTTACTGCAATGTTATTTATAATGTCTCGTAATCTATCAAATTTATTTTCCCTCAACTCTTTACCCAAAGGATAAAAAATCTAACTGTAGTCAGAAGTCTGTGAACTTTAAGGTCATGACCCTCAGTGGAAAGGATAAGAAGAAGTACCTCAAGGAAATTTCAACCCTTATCGACGGAGCTGAGGAACTTTTCCACAAGAAATCTAACCTGAAAATCTATACCGGAGACGGAGTAAAGGTACTTGGCCTCGATGGTAAGGTGTTGTTCATTTTGATGAACGACGACATCATTCCCAGCATACACTTACTGCGGAAGTACAAACCAAAGATGCCATCGGTGACAGTGGATACTGGAGCCATACGCTTTGTGACCAATGGTGCGGATATCATGAGACCAGGTATCACGAAGATAGACGACGAAGTGGTCGAAGGAGCGTTGGTTCTTATCGTCGAGGAGACAAAAGGCTCACTACTCGGCATTGGAAGAGCACTTTACGACAAGGTAGACATGGAGCTGATGAAGAGTGGGAAAGCTGTGAAGAACCTTCACTACCTCAAGGACTCCTACTGGAGCATGACTCTCTGAACTATGCAGAGAACCGATTCCAAACACGCAGGATGTATACGGGTCATTTTCTCGTATCCTCACCTTTAAATTAGAAGCTTCCCATTAAACAGTTATATGGATTTACAGGCAGAGATTGATAAGCCGGGTGTTGTGATCAGCGACATAGCACTTGAGCAGATCCAGAACGTCATTGCAAATCAGGGACAGGGAAAGACCCTCTACCTGAGATTGTACGTCCAAGCAACTGGAGGAGCACTCTCTTTCGGTATGGCTCTGGACACCAAGAAGAACTCCGACGACAAATCGGAAGTTCACCCCAGCGGCATTGAGGTCGTCATAGACTCTATCAGCTTCCCCTATTTGAAAGGAGCTCAGGTATCCTTTACACAGGAGGGAGAGAAAGCAGGTTTCACCATCACCAGTCCTAATGCGGACCTTTTGGCATCTGCTGGAGCTGCATGTGGGAGTTGCTCTGGCGATGCTGGTTGCTGTGGATGATGCAACAACCTGACTAAGACTTATTACTTACAACCCCAATAGTTTATTGTGAGCTCAGACTACTTGATGACCTTAGCATTGTCAGTGAGGATTATAGAACTGTTCGTGGCAACATTCATCCTAAGTAAAGTATACAAAATATACAGGAAGGAGAGGTCCCACGCAGTGCTCCATGCAGTTGCGATCCTACTGGCAACTATTCTCCTTGTTCTTGTGCAGTTCTTCCTGATCATTATCAATCCTGCAGATGTGACACTTGGATCAACAGATACTATTTTCGGAATCCTCATTGGTACCTTAACTGTATTCTTTATCGACCACTATGCGTACAATGAGATCAGTACAGCTCGAACCGCGATTCTATCTTTTCTCGCTGCAATGAATATAACGCTGATTCTCATCTTCACCTCTCAAGAATTCCACATACTCCTCACCGAGTTAGGACTATTCTGGA
>JALWRB010000441.1 GCA_027077875.1 Candidatus Heimdallarchaeota archaeon | reverse complement strand
ATATAGAGTCCATAACTGTCCCTTGGCGATGGGACGGCTTCAACTTCGAAAAAGTTTCAAAGAGAAGAATGCTCGATATCGCCTCTGTGAATTCAGCAATGGCATTCCGTGGTAATCACCACAGGTTGGAGGAGGTGAGGATCACCGCAGGAGGAGTGTTCCCCTATCCCTTACTTCTCAGGAAAACAAGTGATTTCCTTACCGGTAAAGATGTCAATACAAAGACCATCAAGGAAGCACTAGATATCGCTTCTATGGAGATCCGCCCAATTTCAGATGTCAGGGGAAGTAAGGAGTACAAGAGCAAGCTCCTGAGGAATTTAATACTTGCTCACTTCGAAGAGTTGTTTTCGGATCACTTTGAACTACAGGAGGTACTGTCATGAGGAATATTGACGGACTGTCACATGTGACAGGTAAATCTGTCTACGTCGATGATCTCCTTGAAATTGACGGGACATTGTATTCAGTTATTCTTACTTCACCCGTAGCACACGGAAGAATAGCAAGCATCAGTTCGGACATTAACCATCCAGATCTCGTAACGATCCTTACTGCAGAAGATATCCCCGGTGAAAACCAGATCGGAGGTATTATTCCAGACGAGGAACTCCTAGCATCAAAAGAACTCCACTACTTTGGCCAGCCTATTGCCATAGTTGTCGCGAGGACCCTTGATTCAGCTTATGAGATCAGAGACATGATCTCTGTTGAGGTAGAAGAGCTCAACCCAGTGTTTGACCCCAGAGAAGCATATGAGAAGGGAAAAATTATCGGATCTGAAAGACAATTTGAACTAGGTGACATGGTGAATGCGTGGAGAGAATGTGATCATATAGTTGAGGGAAAAGTTGAGATTGGTGGACAAGAGCACCTGTATATCGAGACCCAAGGGGCATACGCTCTACCGACCGAGAACGGGTATAAGGTAATATCATCAACACAGGGACCTACCTCAGTTCAAAAGATAGCTGCAAGGATACTAGGATTGCCCATGCACAGGGTAGAGGTCGATGTACGTCGACTTGGAGGAGGGTTTGGAGGAAAAGAAGATCAAGCAACACCCATTGCCTGCATGGCAATACTAGCTACCCACACTACAAGACGACCTGTTAAATTGGTTCTGGATCGTCATGATGACCTCAAGATCACTGGAAAAAGACATCCGTATTCAGCAGATTACAAAATCGGAATGCGTGGAAATAAAATCCATGCTTATGATGTCAGATTCTTCCAGAATGCAGGATCGGCTGCAGACCTTTCGCCAGCGGTTCTCGAGAGGACACTTTTCCACGCAACAAATTCCTACTACATACCCAACGTAAGAGCTTGGGCGGTAAGTTGTAGAACAAATCTTCCACCAAACACTGCGTTCAGGGGATTTGGAGGTCCACAGGGGATGATTGTGATCGAAAGTGCGATTGATCATATTGCCAACGAGTTGGGAGTTGCACCCTCTAAAGTACAAAGGGACAACTTAATTGGGGATGGTGACGAGTTCCCTTACGGACAGTGTGCTGCGGGAGTGACACTCGTGAAGGCTTGGGAGCAGGTGGAGAAAGACACGGTCGAAGTTATCAGGGAGATCAAGGACTATAACGCAACTCACACATTTAGTAAGAAGGGATATGCTTTCATGCCGATTACATTTGGCATCAGTTTTACAAACACCTCGATGAACCAAGCTTCAGCTCTTGTGAATGTGTATATAGATGGAAGCATCGGGATTTCCACGGGAGCAGTCGAGATGGGTCAAGGGGTGAACACACGCATACTGCAGGTTGTGACTAACTTCTTCGGACTTCCAGAGAGATACGGGAAGGTCGAGACAACAAATACCACGAGAGCAATAAATACATCTCCTTCAGCGGCTAGCTCAACGCATGACCTGAATGGGAAGGCAGCACTCGACGCGTGCAAAAAGATCAGGGAAAGGTTAGAAGCCTTCCTCTCTGAAAGAGGATTTAGTGATGTGAGGTTTACCGAGGGCAAGGCGGTGTCCTTAGATGGAAAAAGTATGAGCTGGGAGGAGCTGATCTCCGCAGCTTATTTGGCAAGAGTGGATCTTGCAGCTCACGGGTTCTACTCCACCCCACAGATCCACTTCGACAAGGAGCGGGAGAAGGGACATCCATTCGCGTACCATACATATGGTGTAGCATTGATTACCTCAACTGTAGACTGCCTAAGGGGAATATCAAGAGTGGAGAATGTATTCGTCTGTCATGATTCTGGCAAACTTCTAAATAGTAATCTAGACATCGGACAAATTGAAGGAGGAGTTGTACAGGGGCTTGGGTGGATGCTCCTTGAGGATTTGGTCTTTGACGATAAGGGCATAAATAGATCAGGATCGTTGTCCACCTACAAGGTTCCCGACATCGATTTTGCACCACGGACATTCGTCACAAAGTTCCTGGAGGTCCCAGCCAACAAGTTAGGACTCAAGGGATCGAAAGCAATTGGTGAGCCTCCACTCATGTACGCGATTGCAGGATACTTCTCTGTACGTGACGCAATGAATAAATTCAGAACGCTACGAAGAGGGGACTACACAATCCCCATGACTAACGAGCGGATATTCATGGAGCTGTACGCATGAGGAAATATGCGGGAAGGTACTGACGAGGAAAGAAAAGATGAAGAACTATCGATTTTGGCGAAGAGTCAAGGAGTTCATAGACGAGGGGGTAACCCCCACCATTCTCGTGGTTGTGGAGCATAAAGGTAGCTCTCCAGGGAAAAAGGGGGCAAAGATGGTAGTGGCAGGTACGAAGAAATACGGATCAATTGGAGGGGGCGTCATGGAACTGAATCTAGTCCAGAACATAGAGACAATGATGCTTCCATGTATCAAGACCTTCGAGCACAGGGAGGGGAAAAATCCGTCAGGTCTTATTTGCTCTGGATCTCAGAAAGTGTTTGTCTACAGACCTAGCTTACGAGATATCAAGCAGATACTGGAGGGATACTCCAGTTCCCCACTTACCATCAACTATACAGAACAGGGGC
>JALWRB010000440.1 GCA_027077875.1 Candidatus Heimdallarchaeota archaeon | reverse complement strand
TGGCCAGTGTCAGGATCTTCGACCATCCGGTCAGAAGACACGCACAGATCCCCGTACCCACGGAAATGATCTCACTAGACGTCAGTCTAATTCCCCGGTTCTACAAGCACGATCCGTTCGAAGGAAGGGGATCCCTGACCTTGAACGCTGGGGAATATCCTGAAGCATATCGTATCTATACCCCTCTGAAATTCGGCTACGCAAATATCCAAGAGATTGCTAAGAAGCATGATCTCGTCAAGAGCGGATCGACACTGATTGGTATCCCAACCCTTGGGGCATTCGTCGCGACGACCAAAATCGTCTCGCTTGAATCACTCCACAAGGCAGTGGACAAGATGTTCCCCAACAGCAGCTTCCTTGCAGGAAACCACGCCGCGGTCGACGAGGCTCACGACACCACAGTCATTCTGACCCTAGAGGAGCTGTTGGAGATGAAGAAGGAGGAGAAAGTAATTGGAAACTGAAGAAGGAAGGCATATACACCCAATCGTTCGACCCATGCCAGGAGTGGCAGGAAGGACAAGCGAATGGAGAACCCAGCGACCAGATCTGCACACTGAGACCTGCACCAAGTGCATGAAGTGCGTGATCCACTGCCCCGATGACTGCATCACAGTGACCGAGGACGGGTACCCCGAGATTGATCAATACTACTGCAAGGGATGCATGATCTGCATGGCAGTATGCCCGCATGACTCAATAGATGAAGTCATCACGTTACCAGGAGGAGATATTGATGCTTGATTTCTCTAAGGTAGAGATATGGACTGGAAATCAGGCGATCGCTGAGGCGGCGATACTCTCACGCCCCGAGGTAATCGCGGCTTATCCCATCACCCCTTCGACACCAATCATTGAGGCACTGAGCAGCGCAGTAGAGAACGGCAGACTCGACGCTGAGTTCATCGCGGTCGAGTCCGAGCACGCAGCCATGTCCGGTGTCATGGGAGGTAGCGCGGCAGGAGCGAGGACATTCACCGCAACCGCATCACAGGGGCTGCTCTACATGATGGAGATGATCTACTGGGCGGGGTACGGACGTCTCCCTATAGTCATCGGACTGGTGAACAGGTCACTGGCTCCGGGTTGGAGCATATGGGTGGATCACCAAGACGCATATTCCATGAGGGACGCAGGATGGTTACAGATCTTCGCCAAGAACAACCAAGAGGCGCATGACCTCACCGTGCAAGCATTCAAAGTAGCCGAGAACCACGGGGTGTACCTCCCCATGGCTGTGAACATCGACGGTTTCGTCCTCAGCCACGTTGCGGGACAGGTACAACCGCTGACACAGAAATTCGTCGACGACTTCCTCCCCTCGTTCAATCCCATCTTCAAGCTGGACTCCAGCGATCCCGTATCCTTCGGAGCACTGACCCTGCCCGATGACTACCAGATGCTAAGAAAGGATCTGGAGGATTCGTTCCAGAGGGCGAAGAAGGTCATCACGGACGTCAGTAAGGAGTTCGCTGAACTCACAGGAAGAGATTGGGGCGACCTCATTGAGGTCTACGGTCCCGAGTCCGCGGACATCGCAGTCGTTGCTATGGGTACTCTCGCAGAAGAGGCAGAAGAGGCAGTGGACGAACTGAACAAGAGGGGCAAGAACGTGGGTGTGGTCAGGATCAGGTCCTTCAGACCCTTCCCAACAGAGCGAATCAGGGAGGTTGCCAAAAATTATGACAAGATCCTCATCATCGACAGGGGTCAGTCATTCGGATCCGCTACCCCGCTCACATTGGAGTTCAAGAACGCACTTTACGGAACGGACATCCCGATCGTCACCCGGGTCATGGGGACAGGTGGTAAGGACGTCGACTATTCTGAGATCATGGCTGTGATCGAGGAAGTGTACAAGGAGGAGATGTAATGGTATCAACAAAAGAATTAGTCAACATCGAGCTCGAGGTCAAGGCCATCGAGAAGGGAAATCTCGCTTGTCCGGGATGCCAGCTTAATCTATCATTCAAACACGCACTCTCCGCTCTCAAAGGAGATGCTATCGTCGTCGTCCCCGCTTGCTGCACCTCTGTAATACAGGGTGCAGGGCAGGGATACGGGATGCACGTCCCGATCTTCAACACTGCTTTCGCCTCGGCTCCTCCCGTCGCCTCTGGAATTGCCCGGAAGCTCAAGAGGGATGGGAAGAAGACCACTGTCGTCGTCTGGGCAGGAGATGGTGGTACTGCTGATATAGGATTCGGTTCCATGTCTGGTGCAGCAGAGAGAGATGAGAACATCCTGTACGTGATGTACGACAACCAAGGTTACCAGAACACAGGGAACCAGAAGAGTGGTGCGACCCCTAGGGGTGCCAAGACCTCCACTACCCCGCATGGGAAGAAGTCGCGGAGGAAGGACATAGCCCGTATGATGATGGCTCAGGAAGTGAGCTATGTGGCAACTGCCAATGCTTCTTATCCCCAAGATCTTTTTGCTAAGATTGAGAGAGCAGCCACCGAGTTTGCAGGTCACTTCCGCTTCATCCAGATCTACAGCCCATGCCCACCCGGATGGAATATCGATACCAAGGACTCGGTTTTGGTCGGTGAGCTCGCCAATAACACTGGGTACTGGCCACTGTACGAGGCAGTTAACGGTAAGCTGGAGTTCAGCAGACCCAGTAGGCGTTTCAATGATCCAGCCAAGCGTAAACCTTTGGCGGACTACCTCAAGATACAGGGGAGGTTCAGGAACATCGATCCTGAAATTGTGAAGCAGATGGAAGAGGACATCGAGCACGAGTGGTCTATCCTGCGAAAATTCATGTAATATCCATCATGACCAATTTGGTTAAAAACTCATAATTTCTACGTAGCTTACAATGATAAATCTATCTGGTAAAAGAGCAATTGTATTCGGTGTAGCGGACAAGACGAGCATCGCTTGGGCGATCTCAAAGTGGCTGGCTGACGCGGGGGCCAAGATCACTCTGTCGTACCAGACGAGGTTCCGCTCCCGACTTGTTCAGTTGACAAAGGACGTCGAGTGGATCGAGCACATGGGAGAGTGTGATGTCGCCTACGACGATCAGGTCAGGGACTTCTTCAACGGTCTTGAGGGGAAGTATGACATGATCGTACATGCAATAGGCTACGCTCCTGCTACTGCTCTGTCAAAGCCCGTGATATTCACCAACGAGGAGGACTACAAGACTGCCATGGTCATCTCCTCATACTCCCTCCAGAGGATCGTCAGGCACTCTCTTAGGGTGCTCAACCCCGGGAGCAGCTTTGTCACTCTGACATATCTTGGTGCGGAGAGAGTTGTTCCTGGTTACAGGATCATGGGTGTGGCAAAAGCTGCTCTCGAAGCTTTCGTCAGGGAGCTCAGTGTGGATATCGGGGGAATGGGCCACCGGATCAACGCAATCTCATCAGGACCGATCAAGACACTCGCAGCGAGCCATGTTCCCGGCTTCGACAATATTCTTGGATTCATGGAACACACCTCCCCACTTCGACGGAATGTCAACCAAGACGATGTGGGTAAGACGGCCCTCTTCCTCCTCAGTGACCTAGCTTCAGGTATCACTGGTCAGACAATTTATGTCGATGTCGGCTTCAACACCACAGCTCTTCCCACGGATATTGAAAAAGTAAAATTCGAGTAAGATCACCTAGTTTTTAATCTCCAACGAGTATTCTATTCCTAGTGGAAGACCTCGAATTCAAAGGGAGAGTTGAGCAGATCGGCAAATCTCTATACTTCACTATCACAGAGACCAGATCGGGTAAGGAACAGAGTTACCCCTTGGTAGAGGTAAGACCAAATGCATCCCCGTGCTTGATGTTCGGGAAGTGGGATCTTGCACTCTCAGGTGGTGGTATTACCGAGGACCTTGAGATCATCAATGTCAAGGAAGTAGAGCTCCAGATACAGAACCTCAAGGATCGAATCCACGAGCACCTGTCAGAGGAGTGCGACTGCTCTGAGACGATCGAGACCAAGCATTTCAGGACTCTGGGGGCAAGGATGGATGGGAAGAAGGTGATTATGACCATCGGGCTCTACGAGAACTCAGTCGACCAGTTGGTCCACCATGACTTCATAATATTCGATAGCGCCATGGACTTCTACAAGGGGATCATCTCTATTCTTGAGTGGGGAACACAGCATCGTAGTTTCGACCGTCATCATCTCCTGCTTCTCAACGAGATCGAGCACACTGGGTATGATGTGGTGGCTGCGATTGGCACGTTGTACGAGGACTGGATCTACAACAAAGGACACGAGATCAAAGACGAGGTCCTGAGACAAAGGATCGAGAGTTTACTCAATCGTGCACTGGACTTCCAGCAGGTCTTGGAGTAGAATCTCAAAAGATGGAAATTCAGTTGAACATTTAATGAACTAATCCAAATTGCAGGAAAAATTGAAATAAATGTCGTGAGAGCGCTAGATACATACATATACTAGTAATCTCCAATATGATTGTTATATGCAATTAAGTTTAGTCCAGAACAAGGTAAGAGAGGATCTACTGATTGATAATGGAGAGGAGAGGGAATTAGAGGACCTGGTCACACAGTTAAATACTGACCTCGAGAAGGGCCTGACCACGAAGGAGGTTGCAAAAAGAATCAATTCGGTCGGCTATAACGTGGTGGCGACCGTCAAACCTCCTCTCTGGAAGGTCTACCTTGCTCCTTTCTTGGACACGCTTATTGCAATATACCTCGTCATGACGGGTGCCCTTGTCGTCCTTGCATTCTGGAACCCTGACATCACCGGTCAGATACTCTTCTGGTTCGGGATCATCATATTCAACATGGTACTCGCTATCTTTCAGCAGTTCAGGGCTCAAAAGAAGCTCGAAGCCCTGCAGAAACTGTCACCATCTATGGTGTCGGTAGTGAGGGACGGTAAGCTGGAGAAGACCCTTGCCTCGGAGATTGTTCCCGGTGATATAGTCGAGATCAATCTCGGAGATAAGATCCCCGCTGACTGCCGGATTATCAAGTCAAACAATCTCACGATCAATGAATCCAGCCTGACGGGCGAATCACGCCCTGTGAAAAAAGCCCAAGATGGTACTATCACTGTAGAGTTAGATTCCTACATTCAGGACAATGTCAACATGCTCTACCTCGGGACATTTGTCGTAACGGGTAATGCAAGAGCCTTGGTTCTCAGAACCGGAAATCGCACGGAGATCGGGAAAATCGCTGATGAGATGTCGACCATGCAGACTGGTGATATCCCATTAAGAAGACGTGTAAACAAACTGGGGATGAAGTTGGGCTCAGTCGTGGTGGTCTTCCTCATCCTATCAATTACCTCCAAGATGTATCAACGATTCTCAGCTGGACAAGAGTTTACCAGCTCGACAATAGCCAAGGATCTGAGTAACTCGATCGTTGTAGCGATGTCTATCATGCCCATCAACATCCCCCTCCTCACAACCATCGTGTTGATCACAGGGGTTCTCCATATGGCCAAGACGAACGTTATAGTCAAAGAGCTCTCCGTCGTCGAGACACTCGGTAGAACATCTGTCCTCTGCTCCGACAAGACCGGCACAATGACCACCTCGAAGATGAGCGTGGCCAGGGTGTGGGACACCGAAAGGCACTACGCCGTGACGACTAACAGCACCGGAGTCCAGATCATTGCCCCGATTGAAGAGTCGATGAGAAGGGACGCTTCCGATTTGGAAGATTTCCTCCTTGACGATATGGACATAATCGTCCCGAAATCTGCACTGGAGACGATGATCAGGTCTGTCTTCTTGAATAACGATGCCAATCTGGTTGTTCAGGAGATCAGTGGTCCTGTGGGATCAGTGCAGTGGGAAGCAGTCGGGAATCCCACTGACAGTGCTCTTCTGGCATTTGCCAACAGGACCCGAATCAAAGATGAAGATCTGGAGGGGAATTATGTTCTAGAAGCGGAATTCCCGTTCGACTCTGCAGTGAAGAGGATGTCCAAGATCTTCTGGGACAGGAACCTCGGTGGATACGTGGTGTTCAGTAAGGGGGCTTCCGAGATGATCCTCGAGCGATCGGACTCCATCGGTAACGATGATCATAGACCCCTGAGTGAGGCAGAGAAACAGTTGATATTTGACGACATCGACTACTACGCTAACCTCGGTTTCAGGGTTGTCTCCGTGGCCTATAAAATCGAGAAATCCCTACCCAAGAATCTCGGCGAGAAAGAATTCAGGGAGTGGGCAGAGAGTGGGCTCACCTACCTTGGTTATGTCGCTCTACTCGATCCACCGAGAAAAGGGGTGAAGGAGGCTGTTCGCAAGCTTGATGCAGCTGGGATCTTCCCCATCATGATTACAGGTGACGCCCCGACGACCGCGGCAACAATCGCGGCTCAGGTGGGGATCCTCGATGGTGACGAGATTGTCATCGAGGGGAAAGATATTGAGAAATTGACTGATGACGAATTCTTCAAGGTAAGTGTCTTCGCAAGAGTGACTCCCCAGCACAAGCAAATTATCGTCGAGAAATATCAGAAGAGGGGGGATGTCGTTGCTATGACAGGTGACGGTGTCAACGATGCACTGGCCATCACCCTCGCAGACGCTGGAATAGCGATGGGAGTGACAGGTACAGAGGTGGCCAAGGAAGCTGCAGAACTTATCATTGCCGATGACTCCTATGTCTCCATCGTAACGGGTATTGAGGAGGGGAGAGCGTTGTACGAGAAGATCAGGATGATAATTTTCTTCTTCATCGCCGTCAACATCGGTGAGGGATCTGTCTACTTCTTCACCTCCCTCTTTCCCGATCTCTTCATCCTTAACAACCTGCAGAGGGCATATATTTTCTCCATCATTCACGGCATTCCACCCCTTGTGATCATCATTGACTCGATATCCAAGAACACCATGAACCTCAAGCCAAGGCAGCATGACAACCTGATAAACATCCAGCTCATGAACGCAATGCTCATCTTCTCAGGTATCCTCGCCTTTGCCTTCATGTTCTCCTACTTCTCCACACTGTTCGGTATCATCCCAGTCAACGAGGTAAACCTCAGTGGAGTCCAACCTCAGATCACCAATAATCCGGAGACTCTGAACTCGATCTCGGTCGCTCAGGCCAAGGCTAGGACGATGTTCATCACCATAGCCTACTTGGCAGAGTCGATGGTGATCTTCTCGATCAGGAGGATCAATGAGGACTACATCTCCTCCATGAAGGACTCCAAGTTCTCTGTCTACGTTCTTGTTGTGTTGGCCCCGATTTTCCATGTCATCATGATGTACTCCACTGGTTTGCAGGAGTACCTCAACTCATCTTACGGGATCGCCCTTGAACTGATACCCTTCTCATTTACTGACTGGCTGTTCGTTATAGGTCTCTCTCTGCTCCCAGTTCTCGCCCTTGAGGCTTACAAACTCAGGATGAGGAGACTTAACGTCCAGTTCTAGACAATCTTGGAGAAATTACTGCTGAAATTCTATATTTTCTTGTCGTGAAAAGCGAGTATAACTCGGTTTATCCTATACACATGACCAATAAAATCAAGTGAGCTTTTTGATCATTTCCCAGTAGTGAACCTTGTACCCCAGATTCATCCAGAACTTGGCTCCACCCTCTGAGACTGCGGTGACACGAAGGGTCTTATCCGTTGTCACAAGCTTGTCGATAGCCTTGACCAAAGCAGAGGCCACACCTTCCCTTCTGTAGTCTTTCCTGACGTAGAGAGAGCGGATCCTGAGGAACTCATCTTCGTTGTTGAAATCAAGGATTCCGATCAACTCCTCGTTAGCATAGGCGACTATAATCTGGTCATTCACATTCCCGTCATTGACGCTTGCTACCAGATTTTCTCCCATGTAGTCGAACATTGCTGGGACGGTCTCATCGCTGGATGCAATCAGTGCAAGGTCGTAGATGGCAGATGCGTCAGAGTCCTCCGCTAGCTTGATGTGCATCTCTCCTTTCGACTTGGTATTGTATTTCAAGACCATGAATAAAGACTCAACTACTCGGATATAATCTTTTCGTGGGAGATTTAGCACCTGCTTCGAAAATCGGATATTTGCTCTCAGATGGACAGTAGGGTATTGGTCACTACCTCGCGTTTTGAGGAATTCCTAATGAGGCTCCCATAGTCCACATGGGAAAAATTTTTTAATTACGCAGGTGCAGATTCTTCGGCTATCATTGATCCACTGCCTAAATTTGTAGTAAATGTCTCCTCATTTGCTATCAGCAAAGTTTTAAGGATTCACTAGATAATATTTATTTGTCTTCCATGAGTGAACTTAGCGAGGAACTTCAGTCATTCATTCCCAGAGAATATCACATTCTTCTCATGAGGCTCCCGAGTGAGATCTTGGATTCTCTCCAAAGGTCGATCTCTCAGGTTGATCGTAACGATCATCCCTACATTCAGGTCATCCATGCGCTGGAATACACCGTGTCTGTCTTCACCAATCCAGCGAGGGAGCTCATGTACTTGCTGGGAAGGATGGCGTACTACGGCTCTGAGTACGCCCTACTTGATGAGATCTTCGAGCGTTACAACCATCCGGATGAGCTTGTCCCATTTGTAGCTCGTGTCCTCATCTTCCAGAACAAATTCGATGAGGGGCTACAGCTCTGCGACGAAATCGAGAGCAAAGGGCGATTCAACAGCTTGGATCCAACAACCATTTTTCTATACTGTGAGACCATGCTCACGCGGATATATGCTCCGTACTTCATGGGGGACTTTGACACCTTCGACCGCAGAATCGAGGAACTGAGCAAATTTACCACGGGATATCAACTACAGAAGGAACTCGGAAGCTACATGAGTGATGTCTCCATCTACGAACAGATCCTTCTCATGATGCGGGCACTCAGAGGCGGGGACCCTGAAGGTCTCAAGAATGTGCGGATGCAGGTGGACAGGTGGATTGACAGCGTCAACGACCTCTGGATTAAGGGATACTTCTACAACCTCTCTGGCATCTCGTTCATCCAAAACCAAGAGATGGAAGAGGGCGAGAAACGTCTGCTCAAGGCTATGGATTACATGGACAAGGTACGTGATCTCCGGACATACTCTGCAGTGGGTGCGAACCTTGGTACTTTGCTCATCCTCGAAGGCAGAAGGGACGATGGGAGGAAATTCATCGAGGAGATCATTGAACCTTTCGTGATCCTTGGGAATTACCCCATAGCCATGACCCACATGCTCTTCGTCAGCAAGCAGTACCTTGACTCCAATGAGATAGAAAAGTCACTTGAGTACCTCAGGTGGGCCGAGTCATTAACCAACCAGATCGAGGTCATGGAGCCTGCGACCTTCTCGCACTTCTGCTATCTCTACTCAAAGTTCAGGAAGTTCGAGAGCGCAGAGCTCTACCTTGAGAAACTTAAGGCTCTTGTCACCGACGAGCGAACTGGTAAGGTCAAGGAGGATGCGGACACCTACACGCTGGTCTGGTACTATCTCTCACAGGCGTACTACAGTAGTGCCATCGGTAATATCAACGATGCGGAACAAATCCTCGTCGAGGGCATCAAGCTCGCGGACAAGAACAAGCTGTACGACTCCTCACTTGAGCTCACCTTCCTCCTCATCCAGACCAAGCTTAGGAAATACATCCTCACCAATGATGAGAACATGATCGTGGAGGCAACGGACATCCTCAACGACCTCTCCCCACTAATCGGGAGCATAGACAATCGGTACTTCAATGTCGTCATCCACCTGATCGAGGGATACCTCCACGCAACGAAGGGTTCGATGGAGGACATTCGCAAGATCAAGGACCTTCTCCTCGACGAGAGCGTGCAGGGTATGACGGGAGAGGTGGAGAATTTCTTCAGCAGGATGGAGGTACTCTTCGAGTCAGAGGAGGGCAACGAGGAGAAGGCTCTCATTTCCAAGTGGATGTCCCGCTCCCAGACGACAATGTACTTGGTCAACGAGGCAATCCGTTTACTCAATGACCTTCAGTTCCAGCACTTTGAGATCAGGGAGGTCGAGGAGGTCAAACCAGAGACATTGATGATCGTTCAGACCAACGGGATTACTGCATATACCCACCAGTTTGCCAAGGAGTCCACCATCGATGCCCACCTCATCTCAGCCCTTCTCATGGCCATGAGCTCCTTCTCCAAGGAGGTACTTGGTGAGGGTATGCTAAGGAAGATTGAGCAGGACAAGCATATTCTATTGCTGGACATTCTCAACGATGAGAACGTCATTGTTCTGGTTGTAAAGCAGGAGACATACTCAATCCGAAAACAGTTCAAAAGGCTTGTGGATACACTCGTGGAGCTCAGCATCGCTGACTACCTTGAATCCGGTATACTTCTCGGAGAGGGAGATCCACAGTTCCAGGTAATTGAGGACTTGGTGAATGAGATTTTCGGACTGAACGAGAAATCTGAAAGTGCCGTGGAGGAACCGGTGCAGGATGACGATCTTAGTGAGGGTAGTATCGAAGAGAATGAGACGGAATCATCCCTGAGTTCCGACGCCGATGAAGGAGAGTCCCGCCATTCATACTTACGCTCCTATCTTGAATCCACCCCGGAGGAACCTAGTGAGGATGGCCAAGAAGATGATGTACATGGTGAGAAAGCTCCTTTGGAGGTCACTGTCTCAGGGGCTTCGGAGATCGAGTCTTTTACGGTAGAGGAGGTGCACGAACTCATCAAAGCAGGATCGGGCATTGTCCGTGAGACCCCACTGACAAAGCAGGAAGAGATCTACACCGGTTCAAATGACGAAGGAGCGGAGCATTCTGGGATCGTCCGTGATACACCACTCACCCGTGAGGAGGAAATCTACACGGGAGAAACCGAGGAGGACGAGAACCTTCCGACCTTTATGAAACTGGAGAAGAGCAAGGAGTGAGCCATATCCAGTTGGTAGAATTGTGAAACTGTCAACTAACTAATTCTGTCCAGACCTAGCCATAATTACTCGTTTGCCGGTACAGGATCACTCCTCACCGCTCATGGTCTTCCCGACCTTGGATATGTTCTCCCCTACTTTATTGACGCTCTTCCCTATCTTGTTAGCTGATACTTCGATACCCTTGACCGCTCCTTTCACCGCCCCGATGACCCCGTCTACCAGTGGTTTTGCGACCTTCTCAACAGGGTTGGAACCACTCTCGGCCCCGTGCTTGACCCCCTGCACGGCTCCATCGATTGCCCTGCCAGCAACTCGGATAGGGGCCACCGCAATCTCCTCGATCGTCCTGACTATGCCCGATGATGTATCGATAACACTGTCGGTAATCTTGGATGCCTCCTTCTCCTCGACATCAAACTTTTTCTTCTCTTTTTCAGACATAAAATATAATTGGAGTAGCAGAAAATAAAGGTTGCTACATAGAAGTTCTCTCCATTCTCCCCTACTATATCCTCAGGATTCGCTCTATGGGTCTGTGAGAGAAATGCGCATAGCGGGACTTATACGCAAATTACCCGCCGCGAAATTAGGACTTAGTCGAATTTATTAAATGTTGGAGTATTCGCTCTATATATCCAAAATTCTCGGAAATCAGGGGGCACATCCGTCGGATTTATAAGGGCAGTTTATGTGCTGAAATACATGCAATCAGCCATTGTTGAGGTGAATAACCTGCAGAAGATCTACAACTCCGATCCTCCGATCGAGGCTCTCAAATCCGTCTCCTTCTCCGTCAAGGAGGGTGAAATCTTCGGGATCATAGGAGTTAATGGTGCGGGTAAGACCACTTTAATCCGCATACTCACAACCATGCTCCATCCCACTGCAGGCTCAACGAGGGTATTTGGGATCGACCCTGTCAAGGACCCCGAGCTCGTCCGCTCGGTCATCGGCGTGCTCCCCCAGGAC
>JALWRB010000439.1 GCA_027077875.1 Candidatus Heimdallarchaeota archaeon | reverse complement strand
CTTCCTCTGGACCTCCAAGGTGCAGTACACCCCCGCTGAGGTGGACAAGAGCTACACGCTCTCCGCCATCTACCTCTACCAGAAGACCTTCGACCGCATCTCCGCGAAGACGCCGGCGTACTCCAAGGCCAGCATCACGGGTTCGCTCTTCGGAGACTGAGAGCTGGTCGGCGGGATCGATCGCCAAGAGTATTTGTCAAGACCTACTTATGCAAATATCCGAAGAAAATATCGAGAAAAACCTCTTTTTCATGAATAGCCTTATAGGAGTTAGTACCACCGGTAGGGATAGGGATGCTAGAAATCTTCCAAACTCTCTCAATAATCTCCCTAGTGCTGATCGCCCCCAGTTCGTACTTCTTCATGAGGGGAAATAGGACAGTAGGATACGCTCTCGTCATCGGACTGAGCATCTTCTCCTACGCGTGCTTCACGCTCAACATCGGGCTGTCGTACCCGTGGTACACCTACTTCTACCCCCTCGTCCATCTGGTCATCGTCACCTCGACCGTCATCTTCGCCCTGAACAGCATCAGCAGGTTCTACGAGTCCTTCAACGACATCGACCTCCTCCTCGCCGGATTCTTCATCATCAACTTCTTCGTCTGGACCCTCATGTACATCCTCGACGTCGTCACCATCGGGAACACCACGCTCGATCCCTCGACGGGGTACTGGGTGAGGTTTATCGGTACGCTCATCTTCTCCGTAGGAGCAGGGAACGGTATACCGGTATACCTTATCGGGAAGAACCTATTCGGCAGGGATCAAGGTGTCAGCAAGTTCTGGCAGTACACGTTCATCCTCTTCTACGGGATGTCCATCGGCTCGAACCTCTCGCACGTCTCCGAGCACCCCGTCATCGTCTTCGAGCCCGGTCTGCAGTTCGTCTTCTCCTCCCCCGGTATAGCGACGGCAGGAGCGGTCGTGAGCATGCTCGTCTTCATCGCACCCTACATCGTCTTCCTGTCGCAGGTCAGGTCCAGCCGCCGATTCATCAGGTCACTCAACGAGGGGAGCAGTAGCATCGACCCGTACAAGTCCCGGCAGCTGCTAATCCTCGAGGTGTCGGTCTACATCTACCTCCTCGCTACCGTCCTGTCATTCAGCCTCCTGATCGTCCCGTACTACGTCCCGCAGCTCATCCTGCCCCACGCCCTCAACCAGCTCCTGAGCACCCCGTTCATCCTCGTGCTCGTCGTGATGTTCTACCTCGCCTTCCGCAACCCGCAGGAGTTCAGACCTAACCTCTTCAACTGGGAGAGGTCGCCCAAGGCGGAGTAGGATGTTTTATCTGACGTGTAAAAATATCCTCGATTGGGTTCATCTCAAAGAGTATTCGTCCTAAATAAATTCGAAATTCCATGAAGACGCTTAATTTTGTGTTAGAGTATCAGATCATTGAATATTTCCTCAGAAAAAAATAAATAGGAAAGTTCTATCTCAAGGTAATGAAGGTACTAATCGCACCATGGGGGAGTTATCAGTCCTGGGGTACGTCAGAATACGAAATTGGTAAAAAGGTCTATCAGGACTCCTTGCTGGAGATCATCCCATTGATTGATGAGGAGAACCCTGATCTGACAATAATTGTACTTCCCGACACACTGGTCAAGGGAGATAAATTAGACCTCTCCTCGGACAGCAGTGCGGATGGTTACGCGGTAATCTGCAAGAGTGTCGAAGATGATCTCCTCAAACACGAGAAGGGTAAAGAATTAATGAGAGTGACCAACGGAAAGTTAAAGATACTTGTGGAGCCGGGAATTGGTCAATTCAGTACAGGATACTTCAGGGGGAACATCATGGACTTCTTCCACAAGACATTCAGATCCTTGGGCGAGATTGTCACCGATATGCTCCAGGGTCCTTTTGATGGTCACAGTGGTGAGGACCCCGAAGAGCTTCACATTATTCTGGACGTCACCCATGGATCGAACTATACCATAATCCTCACCACGAGAGCAGTGAGAGAACTGGCGCAGCTCATAGCTACGAAGTACCACGTCTCTCTCAAGATATACAATGCTGACCCATATTTCAGAGAGAAGGAGAACAGGGTACCACAGAGGATCAATATAGTGGAGAACATCCCTGATATGGAACACTACTTACCAGATATCCACCTCGCGGACAAGGCGCTTGACTCGTTCTGGAAAGCTGCAAAATTCGGTTTTCCGCTTCTGTTAATCCACCAATATCCCGATGTCTTAAGTCTCAAGAAGAAGCTCGATAACCTGACTGTACAATTTACTAGAGATATAGTCCTGAGCAGGGGAAGTACGGAACTTGGTGTTAAGACAGGAGTACTGGTACTGGATCGTAAGTCCCAACTCGGTGTGGAGTACTGGAAACTCTCCCTTGTGTACTTCCTCGCGAAATTACACCCACAACTCCATGTGATGCAACAGTCAGTGTCCAGCGGTACCAAATTGAAGGACCTTTACCCTTACAACCCTGCCTTTGCCAGAATATACTCCCCCCTTGTCTCCTCCTACATTGAGACAGAGCTTGACGCTATAGAGAAAGTAATCGACAAGAACCGAACATCCAGTAAGTACCGGGGATGGAACAAACTCCTGGAACTGTTTAGGGGTCATGACAGCCAGAAACAAAGGCATCTGTTCGCACACGCAGGGCTCCTGCGATCCCAGACCGAGTTCAAAGTTGACACGTACAAGGGTAATCCTACCTTACTGAGATATGGTGAGAAAGCTATGAAAAAATTATTCAAGATTCTGACTCCTGAGAAGAAGACCTGAGGATTATGTTCCAGAGATGGAGAACCGATCGAGTGAAGATATCCACCTCAAATCAATAATCCGAGCAATACATGTACTATTTGATCTCATCCTAGTCCTAGGAATCCATGAGATCGATGGTCACTGGGAGTTCCCTTGCGAACTCGTTGAGAGTTTCATTCCTATACTTAGAAATCCAGTCCTTGAGATACCACTCCCAGAAGATAGTCCCCCCCGTTGCACACGAAGAGATTTCAATCCTATACTTAGGAATCTAGCCCT
>JALWRB010000438.1:3878-11839 GCA_027077875.1 Candidatus Heimdallarchaeota archaeon | reverse complement strand
CTCATATGGGCCCGAAATAAGTGGGTTTCTCTGGTATTCCACATATTCATCTGTGAGGAATACCGGTATCCCATACGTCCCTAATTCCTCTGGAGTACCTGAGATGCCCCTAAAGTTTAGCGTTGCATTGAAGACAAATTCCGGTATGGGTGCCAGATTCCAAATTGCTTGAATGAATCTATTGCTCGGTAATTTTTTTACATTCTCGTAGGATTTCCCCTCTGCGAAGAACACGGTAAATGTCGATTCATTCTCGTCAAATTCGTAATATGGAAGGATTGATGGTGACAGCCCCTTGAAAAAACCCATTCTCTGTATCACCTTGTCTTGTGCAAGTTGCAACGCGAAGGCAAAATCCTCCGGGCCAATCCTCTCATCAGTTAAGACATTATTACTCCCATTTGTATAGACCTGCTTCCAATATGCATCCTGTCTTATCCTGAACGTGACCTTGCCGTTCTTCACGATGTTTCCCGAGGTAGTGTTCGTATAATCCTCGATGATGAATTGAGTCGCTAAGCCTGGATGGAATTGAACCAATGAGTCAGCTGTATTGTTCTCAAACCGGGTGGTCAACTCTGAATTCATCAGACGACTTTTTATCTGCGCCTGGTATCTAAACGGATCCAAGGAATAGGGTGGATTATCGAAGTCAGAATCAAATAATCTCAAGGTGCTTTCATCTTTCAGTAAGCCTGTAAAAAGGGCCTCTGCTATGTTATAGAAATTGGATAATGACGGAAGTCCTTGCTGGATTACTGTCTCGGGAAATGTTATATCATTTGCGAAAAAGTTAGTTGTTATCCTCTGGCTCAAGGGTAACCTTGTCAATAGCTTAGACATATACTGTTCCGATATAGTGTTGAAGAGTTCCACTCTTTCCTCTATAGTATTTTCTCCGCTCTTCAGATCTTCTAATAGTACATCAAACTCGGTTACATTTATACCTGTATCATTATAGGCTATCTGTTCCCAATCTACAGGTATCCATGCCCTACTTGGTTCTCCGAGTGCATTGCTGTAGAGCTGCGCGATATTCGGATACCCTCGGTCATCGGGGAAATCCCAGTAGACAAGGGCCAGATCCCAAGAGTTATCTTCTGGGTTAAATATAATATCACCGTAGTTCGCGAATGGCTCGATTTTCACATTCACTTTGATATCTAACGGGCTTAAATACTGCCTAATTAGATCAACCATCCCATAATTTATGTCATTCGATGAGAATGTCAACAGAGTAAGAGCGAAGTTCTCCTCCTTTACCTGATTAACCTGAGCTGGGGTCGTCATAAGGGTACTAATGATTAACAGAACACAGAGAAACATACCCTCTTTCATATACTATACCTCCTCCTTCTGAAAGCTAAATATGTGGTGAGTGTGATCAGAATAGGAAATGGTGAGACTGGGGTTTCAATTACCGTACTGATCAGCCTCTCCCTATCCTCGATCTGTATTACTAGCTCGACACCGCTGATGCTCTGGACAAAGTCGAATGAGCTGTCAAAGAAGACCTGATCTCCGGAAGAATTTTGGGTAGACAAGAAAAAATCATACGCAAATTCCCAGTCGACAAAGGAACCTGCTTCTGGTACACAAGAGGTCATTCCAGTGTAATTACAAGGGATGTACTTGTTCATCATACCATATGGTGCAAAGGTCAAGATTCCAATGAAGTTATACCCTTCCCTCAATGATATCTGATCTAAGGGCAATGGATGTAATCCTGTTGCGTCCAAGAAGAAAGTCATGCCCTCTGCTGAATCAAATGTATTCTGTATCTGCAAATCTGCAATCCCAGAAGAGTTCACTGTTGCATCTATTTTGACACTCGTCTGGTTGTTGAGCTCGAGATATGAGAGGGAAGAGGGAATTAGATTGATATCTGACCCATTATTGTAGACTATAGAGTTGATCTTCTGGTACGGCGTGATCAATTTTTGTCTGTCCCATTCAGAGCTTTTGTACTCTTCGTCTGTGATTATGTCGTACTCCACCTGTCCTTCCTCAAAAAGGTCTTCTACATTCAAATTCAGCTCCACCTTATTGATCGAATAGTCATTGAATTCTTGAGTACTCTTCCGTACTCTGATCACCACTGTGTCATACGCAATATCAATGCCTGTCTGAGGATTGTAATTAAGATATACCACAGTGATAGTATGATCTCCTTGCTGTACACCAACTTGGGTACCGATTGAAGTGAACACATTGTCAAGCAGTACTTGGATAAATCCATCAACTATGAGATAGAGGGCTCCAATCGTGGTTGTCTTTCCAAAATTCACCGAATTATTAAGGTAAGGGATTGACTGATTACCAAGCTCCCACTCTGTAAAACCCGTTACTGCAAGCTGTATATTAATGGGGGTGATTAACCTGTCAGATACGACCTGGTACACTGAATACCCGTCAGACATGCCAACTGGTTCAATTTCATCAAACAGACCAAGAGTTACTCCTGAAATCAACACGCTACTAGGCTTATCTGCAATGTACCCAGTGGAGGAAATATCATCAACTGATGTTTTTTGTGATCTCCTGGGCTGTATT
This sequence comes from Candidatus Heimdallarchaeota archaeon, assembly GCA_027077875.1. Classification (GTDB taxonomy): domain Archaea; phylum Asgardarchaeota; class Heimdallarchaeia; order Heimdallarchaeales; family Kariarchaeaceae; genus S139-21. The sequence continues at coordinate 9,286 of JALWRB010000438.1, read as the reverse complement.
TGTCTTCCAGATACTGTTAATGAACCTATCAAAGAAAGTGTAATAAGAACTGTGAATATTCTTTTATCTTGAAATCTCAATCGCATTCAATTATGCGAACTACTCTGATAATTTAAAGTATTCTGGGTCATTGAGACGAATCCAGTTGTCTTCCTCATAAGATAGAGAGGGAGCTCTGGGCTTACCCTTGGTTCCTCTGATATCGTTTCCTTTATGTTTACAATTACTATTATTTCTATAGTGTTTTTATATATTATCGATCCTTTATGATCTACTTTGATCAGCTCGCGTTCTATCCTAATCTCGAAAGTTTAGTGATTCTTAGTCATCCAATTGGATTGAGTCATAGAGCTGTTTAGCGTTTTGGATGTAGTTATCCAATGTTGATGGGGTAGGTTCTTCCTCTCTATCCTGCTGGAACGGATACAACCTAAGGGCAAGAGCTATCTGTGATTGAGAGAGGAGTATTCCTTCTGGCAATAATATTGAAATTACTCCTATTGTGACGATAACCAGAAAGAAGATGATACCCATGTCGAAGATTAAGTTCAGTCTCCTACTCAGGATGAAGAATAATTCTCGACTCACGGGTAGAGATAGACTATCAGAGATCTCCAGCTGACTGTACAGTATAATATGAAGAGATCCATTTACCAAAATAAGAAGATAGCCCAAGGAAAGGAATATCCATGTCAGCCTCCACAATACCAATGATATCTTAATCCTGAATGTGGGGTAAAACAATTTTACTGTAAAATATGAGTATATCAGGATGAAAATTATGAAGATATCAAAAATAGAGAACATCGCAATCAACAGAAGAAGGAAAGCTGTTTGGTACAAATCACTTCGGAATAGAGTCTCGATTTGAAGATAGATCATCAAGATTGTGGAGAGTATTTTAATTAGGAAAAGAAACATTCCTACTCCGCTAATCTTTCGCTGTGAGCTGAACCCTTTGAGACGAATGGCATGAACCATTAAGAAAATCCATGTAACCGTGAGACTCATTGACGGAAGGCTGAAGACAGGGGAGTTGTATATCTTCTGAATCTTCAATAGGCTGATTATCTGGCTCAAGTAAGATGCCAGAATCATGGTGATAAATATACCTGCAAAAACTATGTACTCTACTATCTTTGTCTTCCTGAAATAATCAAACGATCTCAGGACATAAAGCGCTCCGAATCCTATCATCATGATCTCGAACTGAGATGTACTATCGACAAGAGTGTCTATGATCTGAGAGGGAGTTCCTTTGTCAGGTATTCCTTCTCCGATGTATTTTAGTGACAGGACGAAAAAGTCGGTAATTCCATCGACATCTGAACCAAGCAAGGAGAACTGTAGGGAGCTACTAAACCCAGTCAGTTTCATCGAGTTGGAAGAGGTCTGAGAAATACCCATGATTGTGTCGTCCAACTCTCCACCTAGCAACGTGCTCCAAGTGAGCCCCCCCGTTGGATCGAACTTCATTAAATAAGCGTCAAATCCTCCCTGAAGTACGTAGGATATAGCTTGGAAGGTTGGGAAGTTCACGGAGTTCGTGCTACCCGCAACTAGGACATTCTCACCCTCAAAGGAGACAACTGATACATAGTCATTTCCCGATGTGGTTAATGTCCTATTCCAGATTTGTAATCCTGTACTTCCATATTTCAAAATAGATATATCATTTCCGTGATTTGTAAACTCCGAATATCCTATTGCGATATCACCTGATGATGAGATGTCAAGGCCGATGTATTTTCGGTACCTTCTAAGATCCACAGTCCCTTCTCCTTCTGGTTCGACCGTTGTACTAATGCTATGTTGCCAGATCAGTTTTCCTGAAGGTGCCGATTTTTGGACAAAAACAACTCTTTGATTCTCTGGTGATTTGCTTTCCTTGAAATTCTCGGAATAGGAGAATCCGCTGATTACAATATTGTCCGTATCATCCACGTCAATACCATAGACGATGTCTTCATGCGCCCCTCCAATGTATTTCCCCCATACTTTCTGTCCAGTCGGGGTATATTTCAGGAGGAATCCATCACCACTTCCTTGATAAGGGGTAAAATATCGAAGCTGTATTGAGCTTTTGGATCCAGTGAAACCAGAAACTATGATGTTATCCTGTGAATCCACCGCTACACCCGTGATGTAGTCATTCCCCAAACCTCCAAGAAATGTTGACCATACGATCTCTCCTTTCAATGTCACTTTCATGAGGAAAGCATCAACTGTCTTACCATTACTTTCCTCCTCTGTTACCTCAAAACTACTGTCGTATCCGTCCACTATTGGGAAATCCACCGATGAGGTCAGCCCACCAATCACGATATTTCCTAGACTGTCCATGGCCGAGGAATATGGGATGTCATTCTGTGACCCACCGTAGTTTGTACGTACCTCGACTCCATCATTCAATACGGAGATGAACACGTCTATCGATCCACCAGGGGCATTGTTCCATCCGACCACGATGGTGTTCCCAGCAAATTGATGAATATCGTAGCCCAAGTCATTCCCATCATCTCCAGACACCAGTTCATTATTGACCTCGAAGTACTGGGAAGATCCGATGGATTCCCCACCTTGGAAAAGGAGCCAGAAAAAAAATAATAAAACTCCTATTTTCCACGGTCTGGTTCTTTTCATATGTCATGTATAAGGGGTCAGAAGAAAAACATTCCTTGTTATAGGAAAACAATATATCAATGTTATTCTATTGCTTTCATCTGATACTAAATGTTATGTAGGTCTGAAGTCTCTAATTCGTGAAGGTCGAGGATTTCAAACATTACTCCTCGAAACCTCTTGAGGAATGCAAAACCCTTACTCGTCAAGACCAAAGTTTTCTTCGGACCGAAGTCTATGATCTCTGTCCTGTATTCAATCACACCGAGTGACATTAGGACATAGAGATGTGTTGTGTAACTTCCCCAAGATACCACGAGCATCTTTCGGATCTCGGAGGACAGCATTTTTGGGAAGGTACACAACGCTCTAATTATCATCAGTCTAACTGGATGAAGAATGACTGCAAACTCATCAAGTTTGGTTTTCGATTTGGTGATACCTGTACTTTTTCTGGAGTCAGTCCGTCTTATCGTTGCCATGAGCTATTATGTGTGAATGTTGTATTTAAGATCCAAGAGTCAAGTTTGTGGGGAGACGTACAAGATCGTACACAAGGGCGTATTGCATAATCTTACCCGCTGAGACAAGTAGATAAATATCGTGAAAACCCTGTCCATCTATTGATTGCTCAGCTCCTGGAAAACTTGGAACAAAATGATTATTCCGAGTTCCCACCTCCGATAGATTATGAAATTGAGGAGTCAATTCTGCCACTCCTCGACCAAACAATCAAAAGGAGTAGGGTGGAGGAGAATTCCCAATTGGAGCTCTCGGTTCAGTTGCTCAAATGCCATACTATGCTACAGAGCGGCACTGAACCTGCGAAAAAGATTCTGTACCAGATTGAGGGAATTATAGGAGTACACCTGCCCAAAACTCAGATTGACGTTTGTCTAAAGTACTATTACTACTGTCTTACAGGGTTGCTAAGGATGAAAGAGGACGATGTGATGGGTGCAGTTGAATCCTTCAGTAATGCCTATGCGATATCCTCTGGTTTGACTTCTGCAGAGCGTATAATATACTATTTAGGAGTGCTTTACACCCAGTTGAAAGAATATAATATGGCTATCAGCTATTTCTTAGAAGGTGCTGATACAGTCCCTGATGGAGGTGAGGTACAGCACCAGTTCAATCTGCAACTCGGTTCGGTGTACTATATCCGTGGGCACTATCGGATAGCCCTCTGGTACTTCTTCAAATCTGTAAATTCAGGTTTTGATAACGATAACGTTCTCATTCATGAGAAGATTTGTCTGTGTTATATTCTTCAGGGTGAACTCGAACTTGCCAAATATTATCTAGCACAAATAAACTCATCGCACACAGTGAAGGTGATCCCCGTTCTCCTCTCCGCCATGATAAAGGTGCACGAGGGAAGTTTGGAAGGTGCACTCAGTCTCCTCAAGGAAGTACGCACACTCGACTTGGACACGATGGAGTCAATAGCTGTAAAGAAGACTCTGGGGGAAGTATTTCTCCTTAAGGGAGAGCTAGACGAAGCGGAGAAGTGTCTCAAAGGTGCGTTGCATCTCTCTCAAGAGATTAATAACAACGATGAGCTGGTTGGCACTCTACAAGCCCTAGGTAAACTCTATTACCATAGGGGAGATTATGATCAGAGTACGGACTATTTACTAGAAGCGTTCAATCTCTCTCTTAAGGTCAATCTAAGATCCGAGATGATCTCCTCACTGTACTTGTTCCTCCAGTTGAAGATTATCCAGAAAAAGGTTGATCTCGTTGAGTATTATCTTGAAATTATGAGGAATGTATCCGAGAACATGGAGAATGCAATATCCACATATAAATTTTTACTCGTAAAGGCTCTATGGCTGGAGTCACTGGACAGGTTGATCCCACAAGCGGATGCACAGAAGATACTCCGAGAGCTAAATGACAGGGAGATCGCAGATTTTGAACTTAGATTTCTCTGTAAATTACGACTTGTCGAGAACCTTATCACCGAGCTCGCATCTTTTGCTTCAAAGGTAATCTATGAAGAGACCACTGAATACATCTCCGACTTGCTGAAGTCGAGCAAGAATATTAATTCCCCCCTTTACTTAATAGAGGGCTTGTTCATCAAATGTAAAATCAAGATCTACAACCTTGATTTTGAAGATGCCTTCAAGATACTTACCCAAATCTCAATTGCTTGCGAGGAGAACTCCTATTCCCATTTCCATATTCGGATACAGACTCTTCGCAATGAGATCTCTAAGTACGTGGAATTATCAGAGTCGACTGAACTGACAAGGATCAAGGATGCCATTCGTTTGACTGAGATAGATGACTATATTAGACTGGTATTTACATAATCATGTCACGGTGGGGCGCTGTTTCTACCTACTAGGATGACTCGTGAACCTCTACTGGAGTAATTAAGTCCCAATAATTTTGGAAGCTATGGTCTCCACCTTCTCAAGTGTAGGATTCTCCTGCGGGAGGATGAATCGCTCAATTGTTGTATAATAGCTGGTTGTGTGCTCATATGGCACTCGATAGATATCTGCAATAAACGGATACGTTCTTTGAAGATAGAATGATAGCCCATCAATAACCCGCTCGATCTCCGGTACACTTGGGATCTGATTGAGTACTACTGACAAGGTGAATGAGCTCTGTTTAGAGAGATTTCTCGATTTTTTATAGAGGTTGTCAATCACTGATGACAGACCATCCTGAGACTGCTTGTCTGTTCTACTAATGAGAAATACCATGTCCGCCAAAGCCAGAACATTGACAACAAATAGACTGAATCCTGGAGCACTGTCAAATAT
>JALWRB010000438.1:0-3868 GCA_027077875.1 Candidatus Heimdallarchaeota archaeon | reverse complement strand
AGTCGAGATTCTCCAGAGCAATAGCGAGCTGGTGTTTCTTCTTGAGAAACCACGATTGATCTCCTTTGTGAATACCATCAGTGCTCCTGTACTTGTTACTGGAGTAGATTACGTCTATGTTCTCTTCGTGATAAATATATTCCCCAAGAGTCCCCACTGTATCATTGAAAAAGTCATTGAAGAATATTCTTGGTGAGTTGGCTGTGAAGATGCTCTGGAATGCTGCACCCGTGAAATCTGCCTCTATTAACAACACACGTTTTCCATGTGTGACTGCGAGGCTTCGTGCTAAATTGACAGAGAAAATTGTCTTACCCGAACCCCCCTTGTAGGAGTGTATTAGAAGTACCTCCATATTCATTGTGGTGTAATTCTTCTTATTAAACTCTCCTCTGGACCGACAGATTGCTCATGCAATATTTTGAATTCCCCCTCATTTTTTTTCAATAAAGCGATAATACTTTAATACCGATATTTAGATAAAAGGAGGAAGGATTCGTGTGAGTGAAAGAATTGACCCCAACAAAAAGCTGACTTTGAGAGTAGATCTTCAACCAGCTGTAGCAGAGGTCCTTAAGTCAATCATGGAGGAAAGAAAATTCCAGTACTATTCAAATGCCATCAGATACTGTATCATCGAAACAAAGAACAAAACAGAGTTCAAGCTGGATGAGAACTACCACAAGAGGATTCAGATGTACTTGAAGAAGTCATCTGTCAGGTATAACTTCATGATTGCCAATACAATGCAGTTTGTGAACAAAGCACTTGAGCATTATTTTCAATATATTGATCAAGAGACGAAGAGCATTTTGGACTTTGACGTGAGATCCACACTCACGGATGAAGAACTCGAAGTTGCACACGCAGTTATCAACCTCCAGTCTGCCAAAGCGACAAAAGAGGTTACCATTGCCGATATTACGAACGAGCTTCAGAGTAAGAACCATAAGGGGATCGAGAATATACTTTCCTCATTTGTAAAGCGAGGTATTCTTGATCTGTACCAAAGGTCTGGGAAAAAGTATTACCATGCGACAGAGCTAGTGTAGGTGGTTGAAATCGAACTCTTTGCTACCTTTGTCATCACTCCTTCTGGAACAACCCTCTACTCGGATGTTCGTGTGAACTTGGAGCGCTCCAAGTCCTTAATAATCAAGGGGATAGAAGAACTGATATCCAAGTCAGTTAATCACGGTGATTTCAAGAACGCTACTGATATGCGATCAAAGACGGACAATTTGATCTTCATGAACTATCAGAATTTTGGAGATATAACCATTGTAATCATAGTCGATGAAAATGTAGAGCTCAGACGATTTATTCGGTCAATAGGGTGGAATTATTTACGAGTCCATGGCGAAGACTTATCGCCAATCAACCTAAGCCACGAAAAGGAAAGCAAGTTTGATGCTATTTACCAGAAGTTGTTTCAGGACTCGGTATACCGAATCGGAAATGAGAGAAAAAATCAGAGCAATATCTCTTCGGTCACACTCCTCACGATTCCACTTAAATACAGAAGTCTGGCACTCCTCCTCCTTGATAACAAGGATCAACCTCTGTCTGTCCTCGCAGAAAGACTTGGACTTGATGTTGAAGAAGTAGGGGAGCAGATGTCGTATCTCCGTGAACAGGGATACATATAGTCATGAACTCTCTGTCAGCTTTTCACATAGACTGTTCAGAGCAATAGAAAAGGGTATTTCCATGCTCTCGTTTACTAGGATTGGAATTTCTACACTGTACCCTGAAATCATTTGTGTTGCTAGCTCAAACTCCTGCTCAACAAATTTTCTGTCCGTTGGTATCCATCCTCCAAATTGAATTGACTGCCGATCAAAGCCACTTTGCAATACGCTTTTGACAACCTGTTCCAGATTTAGATGTCTACCCTCATCGAATAGCTTCGGAGGTACCATATTTACCACGAGTGATGAGGTCTCATTTATTGACTCCTTGAAACCGTTCAGCATATTGATGGTGCTCTCTATGTCGACCTTACTAAAACGGACAATGAATATGATTCTCTCTGAAACTATAAAGGAATTCACGACGGTAAGGCCTATTCCTGGAGACGTGTCTACGAGGAGGTAGTCGATCTGATACTCCTTCTGCATGATCTTCTTGATCGAGATAAGCTTTCGGAGCATCTTGGTAGCTTTCTTCTCGTCAAGCTTCATCATCTCATCAATACTGGAAGACGAGGGGTTTGAGAAGCAGGCGTACAGTTTCCCTCCTCCCAAATGTACGGTATCGGAAAGATCCTCTATGCAGTCACCTAATTCGACAGAGTTATTGTGGTAATCGTTGAGGAAATGTCTAGGGGTTCTTCCTAAGTAAGTATGGAGGTTGGGGGCAGCAAGGTCATAGTCTATTATGCAAACATTATACCCCTTCTTTGCTAATAGAAATGCGAGATTTACAGAAATCATCGATTTTCCAACGCCTCCCTTTGCAGAATGAATCGACCATGTCTCCATTACCTGACGAAGGCCTGTTGCATATTTAAGGATGTTGTGAAGGTATCTTCTATCCTCTTCCTTACAGGGTCGGTGACTTTCTCGGCAACCACCCTGATCATCATGGACTTATATCTCTCCTCCTTCTGTATCTCTGAATACTATGAAGGTTGGCAAACTGAATAGTGGGTGGTCTCGTACAGGCAATGGCATGCATCATCGGATCTGCGAATGTTGACTATTTTGTAAGTTCTTCTACTAACTCAATTAAAGAATACGGGCATCTCTGGAATGACGCCAAGGATTTGGTATGTGTCCATGTCAAAGATCTCTAGCTCGTAGTAGTCTCTGTCCTCGTAGTAGTTGCTGTAGGCTATAATATTACTGTATCTCCCCCATTGGTGAAACAGAGAGATAGGTCCATCTTCTGGAGTCCACGCAGAGTAGCCAAATTCCTTCTGGTAGACATGGGTAATATTATACACTACTTCTTGTGACGCAATAGAGTAGATCGGATTCTTCTCGTAAGATGTCTCAAGGGTAATTAATGATCCATCGTAGTTCACTATTCCCGGATAAAGATCAGCTGTGACGTTAACCGCGAATCTGTTCTCCTCAAGATCATACCATAGGAATGCTGCATCTTCTTGATCTGTACTGTACCTGTACATTAGTGTAGTACTCGAATTTGTCCAGAGGATCTTAGAAATTCCGTAAAGTATTCTGCTAGAATTATCCTCCCAGTTGAATATCTCAGTCACTGGAGTCCCGTACTCATCTCCACCTGTTATATGGAATAATCTCGATCCGTCACCGGATAACATCACGTACGAATATCCGTTTCCTACCCTTACTTTGTTCTTCCAGATGATTTCCCACGATGAGGTATTGAAGACGACGAGATCCTCGTACTCGTCCTCCGGTTGACTGTCTCCCGTGATATCCGGTTTCACCCTGTTGATCTCTGAGAATAGATATCTCCCATCTTGCGACCATTGAAGGTAACTCTCTCGTGAACCGTAGGAAGCTTTCTCATCTCGAAACTTGAACGAGGTGGATGACACTAATGCAGCAGTTGTGGTCTCATACACACTTACTAAACCCTCATGATCGGTATTCTCGTAAACAGCTAGATACTTGGAGTCCGGAGACCAACTCAGAGAATCTATGTTTCCCAATGAAGACTCGGTCTTTAGGATTGTCTCTCCAGATCTATAATCATAGATATAGAGATAGCCCCATGCTGCCCACGCAATCCTCTCATTATCTCCAGAAAGGTCGAAATTGTAGGGAATCTCCTTGTATCTATTATCCACTGTCCTGAAGAATCCGATGAATAGCCCTGAAGCAATCAAACTCATGATCACGACAAGCACCAGTCCTTTCTTTCCCATATTGATTAATCA
>JALWRB010000437.1 GCA_027077875.1 Candidatus Heimdallarchaeota archaeon | reverse complement strand
TGTCCAACTTACCTACACCTATGATGACAACATTGATCCCCATGAGGTTCTCGATCTTGGAGAGCAATGCCCTGTAGCCTATGGATGAGCTGTTGTCCTCACCATCAGTCAGTGCGATAATCCAGCGATCACCGTTTGAGTAGTGATCCTTGACCTCGTCGATAGCAACCGACAGAGCATCGTAGAATGCTGTTCCACCCGAAGGAGTATATAGCCGTGAGAATTGGTCAACGAAAAGCCTCTCATTTCCGCCCTTCTTGGTCCGGGGGATGACAAGGCTCGCTTGGTTAGAGAAGACGATGAGCGAGACAACGTCCTCGTCGTTTACCTGGTTAACGAAGATGTTCTTCATTCCTCCGACTGCAGCCCTTATTCTCTTTCCTGCCATACTTCCCGAGTAGTCTAGGACAAATGCCACTTCCTTGAGTGATGTCTTCGTCTGGTAGGCCCTCAATCTCTTTTCGATCTGGTCTGCCAGCTCGATACGATTGGTTTCAGTGTATATCTCCTGTAGATTCTTCAGAGAGCTCATAACGACCCTGACATCTAGATCCTCTGCGATCTGGATAGCATCAAGAAACTTCTCTTCTGCCAGAGCCAGATCGCCACTCTTCCTGTAGTAGAGTCCGTAGTTCATTGTCGCATATGCCCTACCCCTGTCGCTCTGCAGGGAACTCACAAGATCGTATGCTTCATCGAACTTGGTCTTGGCCTCCTTAAGCTTACCCTGTGCGAGGTAGACGAGACCCATATTTCCAATCCTTGTGGCAAATCCGCGCGAGTTGTCAATTTGCCGGTCATACTCAAGAGCCTTTTCTAGGAACTCGATCGCTCTATCGTACTGCTCGATGTCCTTGTAGAGCAGACCTAGGTTGTTGTAACGTGATGCAAGAGCATAAAGAAGTTCTGTCCTCTCCGAGCCCTCTGCTGTCTCTAACAACTCGTTGGCTATCTTTATAGACTCACGGTACTGTGCGTTGGCATCCTTGAGATTACCTTGGCTCTTGTAGATGTTACCGATATTGTTGTAACATATCCCCTGTCCCTTCTTATTTCCTAATGTTTTGAAGAGCTCCATGGCACTCTGATAGTTCTCAAGTGCTCGCTGCAAATTCCCTGCATAGTAGCTCTCATTACCAAATCTAAGAGCAGTGACGAGACCTTTGAAATTGTTGTATAGAACTGTGATCTCACGAGCACCTCCCCCACCTCCTGAGACTGACGCGTTCAGATTGCCTCGTGCAATCTCCTCGGTGACGGTCGTAAGCTCCTTTATCGGCTTGACCACCCTGTCTGCAAAGTACTTGACTGTTATGTACATGATTGCAACCAGTACAATTATGATGATAGCAAAGACAAAGATCTGCTGAGCCATTAGACCGAGTATGGTAGACCGGATATTATCGGCGGGTTGGAGGATTTCTGATTTGGGAACAACAACTCCAAGGCTGAAACCCGCAGAGGGGATGGGGTAGTAGGCAATCTGCCACGTCTCACCGTTCTTTGTGAAGGAATCCATTCCCTCTTGCATGCCCTTCATGTTGTTCACAATGCTGGAGAACTTCTCAGAACCAGTCTTATCTGAGGGATATTCAAGGTCTATGATCTGTTGTGATCCTGCCTTTCGATCGATATCCTTGTGAAAGACTGCGTAGCCCTCTTTGTCAATTATGAATGCATAACCTGAATCACCAAAATTCACGTTGCTGATGGTGTTTTGGACGTCATCGATGGTGAGATCTGCTCCTACCACACCGATGAGTGATCCATTGTCGAAGTACACGGGACTTGATATTGAGATCTTCAGGATGCCCAGTGTGGGATCTTCCTGTGGTTTGGGAATGACAAGTGTCCCAGCGTTCTTCGCGTTGACATAGAATCCCCGGATCCTCGGATCATACCCTACCACGGTTCCTCCGTCCCTCGCATTGGCGAACTCCTTGGTCCTCCACGAGTCAAGATCCTTGTAGGGATAGGTCCTGTGTATTCCCTTCTCGAATCCCATGTACGACCATAGGAAATTAGGGTTCTGCTCAAAGATCGTTCTCCAGGCAAAGTCAAGATTAGATGAGATATTTACAGTTGCCCACTCGTCAGGAGTGGTCTCCAGTTCCACGTTGTTCGTGTTGGCTCTGAACCATCCTGAGTATTCTGTGGAGATTTCGAGGTTGTGTTTCTCCGAGAAGAACATCGGAGGTTTCTCCTTGTTGCTTGTCGCAGACAGCGCTCCGTAATATGATTTTCTAGGCTCCGCCACAATCCTTCCGTTGAATAGATCAGAAGCGTAGTTCGAGAGGTACTGGACCTCACTAATATACTCATCAAAATACAGATCTACAATCCGAGCGTTCTCACCTGCAGATCTATTCAATCTGTCCAATCCTTCCTGAAGGATGAAATTCCCAGCTCGGTCAGATGCCTCACTGGAGAAGGAACTCGCGGAAATTACGGAAAATATAGAGATGATTAATATTCCGGATATGATCGTTACAAGAAATGTAAATAGTATCTTACCGCTAATCGTTCTGATTCGCATTTACGTTGATATTGTAGGGGGGAATAAAAATAGTTATGTGTGTGATAAATTAATATTGCAAAACTGCAATCTGAATTTTATGCAGATTATGTCCAATAAGCTAATGTCGTGTAAAATCATTAGGTCCACATGGATTTGTCCAGTCGGTCTAGACCAACGTAGAACTTGGCAGTTCGCATCCACTTCTTCACCTGATTGCGATCAAATCCCTTGCTGACAACCTCCGCGAAATTTGCCAAGACGAGGTCTCTCACAAGTTCATAACCTGAATCTTGGAGCTGATCTAGTAGTTCCTCTTCTATCTCAAGGGCGCTGAGGAAGTCATTTGCCTGCGGTGTGTCGAGAAGTGTTTCCAGTGCTGCACGCTGCTTCTCCTGAAGTTCCCTGATCTCCCTGTATTCCATCCGAAGCTCGTGTTCATAGTTCTCCAGAATTTGATGACACTGGTCATACCAATATGATATCCTTTGTGGAGAAGTCTCAGGTACTATTTCCGAGATCTCGTATGCCTCAGATTGAAGCAGGTCGGAGATATATGTCTTCCCGGCGTCATTTAGGAGAGAGTTCTCCATAGAATTGAGCGAATCAAGTTCCTGAACTGGAATTTCAAGCTCTGCAATTAGCTCCTCATCAAGGTTTTTGGCCTCGATCTTCTTGAGATCGTCCTTGGTTTTCACCTCACTAAACATCGACGATGAGAAGGTGAACTCTTCGACTACTTCGTCCTCATCAACGTCTTCTTCGACTACTTCGTCCTCATCAATTCCTTCTTCGACTACTTCGCCCTCATCAACGTCTTCCTCGACTACTTCGTCCTCATCAATTTCTTCTTTAACTTCTTCCTCTGCTCCTATCACTTCAGCCAGTTCAGTATCGATGCTCTCAACCGGTTTGCTATCATTTTCTTGATCAGTGGTTTCATCTTCCAAATCAGATTCTTCTTTCAGAGCCTGTTTGACCTCTTCGTATGTTAAGACTCCATCGTTGTTGAGATCTAGTTCCTTGAACTTCTTCAAGAGCTCCCCCTCTGGTTCTATCTCGGTTTCCTTTTCGTATCGACCCTCATCAGAAGACTCTGAGACCCCTATTAAGGACTCTTCTTCGAGATCTTGACCGAGGTTGTCTTCAACCACATTGACCACGGTTTTAGATTCTTCAACTTCTTCGACCATTTTGTCATGAGGTGTTTCAGTATCCGATTCATTTTCAGCTATTAGCTCAGTCGCTTCCTCGTAAGTTTTTTTCTCGTCCACCTCTTCAAATGAGGAAGCCTTTTCAACCGTGGAGTCTTCAATACTGTTTGGGCTGATCTGTGGTTCTTCAATTTCATCAGGTTCGGGGATAACTTTCTTCTGTCGCTTCGATTCCTTCGAGTGTACCTTTTTAGCTAGTTCCACTTCTAGAGTAGATTCAGCGATTTCATCTCCAGACTTCGCTTTTACGCCGATAGTCCATATGCCAAGATGTCTTTTTGAGTGGATGGCAAGTGGGATATTGAATTCCTTACTCTGGACTTTAATCCTCCCCATTCTCCAGAGATTCTCAGCAGGGTCTCTCAGATCATAGTGGAGATAGTCAATCACTGCATCAGACTGTACGGTGATTCCGAATGTGATATTCGGCTGCACCACTAGTTTTTTCGAGTTCTCATCCGATGAGAATTTCAGGGTTAGTTCCATCCTTGCCTCTCCTTTCTATCAGTAGGAATCTTCTGATTCTTAATAATCTAATCGATCGACCTCTGGACTATGAGCTAACAGAAGTAAAATCGATGCTGGAAATACTCAGAAGTATATAAGAGTTAGACCGAGCATGAGAACGAGAAGGAAGAGGATAGGTAGAAAAAACTCTTCACTGCTGATATCTCTGCCCTCTCTCTTCTCGAAGTATAGAGAGTCCTTAATTCCATTTACCCAGAGGAGGAGTGCGATTATTAGAAGAACCTGCTCCAAGCCACTAAGATAGCTAAGGTCAAACTGATTTGAGAGAAGGAAGAACAATAGGAGACTAGCGAGTACCTTGAAGAGATGGGAAAGGATGAAATCGATAAACCTGATATAGGTTTTTCTTTTGGGAGGATTCAGAATCACGATTTCAGTTGCCAACATTTCAACAGCAAATTCTGATGTTAAAAACATTAGTTCCACAATATAGTACTATTCTGTATTTCGACATGTTTAAGTCCTTGGCGTCCAAGAATGGCTTATGGGATTCTCTCCGAGTGAAGCCGAGGCGTACTCGTTCTACTCGATTATCGCTGTTGTCTTACCCGGATTACTACTGATACTCTCACCTAGTATAACTATAAACTATAACAAAAATTCCTCGACTTTCACAATGGAATTCCTCGTGATTATGCTGTTCATCGTGCTCCCCATCCTTCTTCCTGCAGTTATTAAAGCGATAGTGTCCAAGATACAGAGGGAGGAGAGTGCGATAACATGGGAGATGAACGCTGCATCTCATAAATTGTCCATTCTCTTCATCAGGGTGCTGATCTTGAACATCTCTGCCAACTACTTTCTCCTATTCCTCTCTGAGGATACAGGAAATGCGAGCAGTGCCTCTGAGTATATCACCTTTGCATCTCTTCTCATCTTTGTGGTTATATCATTCAAGCAAAATGGCAGTGAGAGTGTGGAGCCTACAACAGAGCATCAGTTCAATACAGACTACATTACCAACTTGGTTAGGGAGATTTATCCGCATATGACGATCAGGATCATTAATTCAGAGTCCAAATTCGCATATTTCAAGTTCCTGAATAGGAATACAATCTTTATTTCACGTGGAATGCTCAGGTCCTCACATAGTGAACTTCAGAGAGTCATCTACCACGAGTTAGGACATAAAGAACAGGGGATAAGAGTTATTGCAGCCAGTATGTTCCTCTTAGGGTATTTTCTTGTTCTGGGAGAGCTCATCGCCTATCTCCCGTTGGTTGACTTCCTCAGTCTAGGTAGCTTGCGTAATCAGGTCATCAACTACTCAATATCTGTGGAGATTGTGTATTTCCTTGTCCTCCCAGTCCCGTATTTCGTCGCAAGAACATTGAACTGGGACATGGAAATTGACGCTGAGTTCAGATCAGCCCTAAGACTTGGAAAAGAGAAATACTATAAAGCTGTGGGACCCACTATGAATTTATTAAGGGCATGGCGTTTGAAGGGGAGGACGGTCTTCGGTATGGGAATAGAGAAATACTATAGCTTCTATCCCCCACCCTATGTACAGGTAGATGAAGTGGTAAAACGACTGAGGGGTCAGTAAAATATCTGTGTGATTATATCATGAGTGCTATCAGGTAGTGGTCTACCCTTGGAGATGACGTCATATTTTTCAACAAAGCGTCTTGTTGCTTGGGCGAAGAATTTGAGTGAGTTACGAACATAGTGACAGCTCTTTAGCGAGATAAGGGCTACGACATATTTTGATCCGTTGTAAGAGAAATGTTCAAGGATTAACACCCGGTCGGTAAGGTTCACAGTGTACAGGGCACTTTTGGTCTCGACAACCTCTTGGAACACCGTAGAGAGAGCTGTGAGTAGTCCACCTTTCAGGTGGCTAAGATTGGTATCGCCACTGAATTCTTGATTCTCCTCACCAAATCTGTGCACGAAGATAGTGATACCAGCTGGATCTACAACAAAAAGTTCGTACAGCGGAGTTGCTAGGGCAGATATGTAATTGGGGTTCTTCACATATATTACAATTAGAGGGATCAATAATGTGACCAATAGGATGGGGAACTTCACAGAGATGACATTGAAGGAATTGTTGACGGCAAAAATGACCAAGGACAGAGTTAGACCAAAGAGAACCCCGAATTGAATTTGAGAAGCAAGAATGAAGGATTTGTACTCCACATTCCTCAAGCTCTTATAATACGAGATTGCTCCAAAAACACTTGTATATGCCAATCCCAGCACCATGATGAGGATGTTGAGAATCAGACTATATGATGACGTCGAGTTGATGTAATTAACCCCGTCTATCATCGTGAAGATCGCTGCAAAAAGAGGAGGAGCCACTCCAATCATGATAAGAATGATCCGATACATTGGAGGATAATCCGTCTCTTGGAACTCCAAAGACAGGTAGAAAAAGAAGATAAACAGAGAGAGAATTATGTACCAGACCGAATCGTGTAGAATTCCGTAATTCTCGCGGTACTCGGTATAACTTCCTGTATAATACAGTGTATCGATAATTCCTGACCACAGGAACATTGCTGAACTGAGATAGAATGCAATTATCAAATGTACCAAGTTCTTCCCGGAATAACTCTTTAACGCCGTCATGTGAAGTATGATTGTAAAGAAAAGTAGAAGGAGACCACCTATTATGTGATAGATCATCACACCGAAGAGTCTGTAGACTCTGAATTGATTGTAGAATGTGGTAAAATATGGCAGGTTAAAAGTTAGAATCTCAATAAGAACGACTACTGTCGCAATCATCATGGGCTTAACCGTGGAAGAGCTGAGTTTCACTATTGACTACCTAATTAGTATATCTCATAAAGCTTTGCCGAAGTCAATGGGGGAATTACCTCTAATTACGCGTAAAACAAAGAGGAGAAGCCCTTATTTCGAAAAATATCGAATAACTATTCCCATCGGTCTATTTAATTAGGAATCGTGGTAAGTGTTTGACTATTCCTCTAATATTACATTCATTGGATTATCTTTGAACAGCGATTCGGGGATTACTACCCCCTCACCTGCCTTGCCGTCAAGGATAATTGTGAAGGCTTCATCGAATCGGATGTGGACAACGTGCTTACTCCTACTAACTGGTTCCCTATTCTTCAGAAACTCCCAGTTAATCTTAGAGACTCTTGAGTTGTGCTGAACGGTGAAATAACCCTTTCTGCTTGAAGTGATGTTGAGAAAGAAGTGAGAACCATTAGAAGGATCAACTTGGAAGTCCTGCAGACCGTACTCGACTATGGCCTTGGCATTGTCTATGTCATTCCAACTAACTGGGATTCCAAGGAAACGATCTGCAGTCCCCCATCTACCAGGACCGACGAGAAGGTATTCCCTCCCTTCATCTTTGAGCTTTTTGTTAAAATGAGCTACCTCGTCCTTAATGTCAAGGGTAATTATTGAAGAAAACTCGTCTGGGTCTACAAAGACTATGTCCTGAATGCCCTCGTAGATACCATTTCCCAGAACCATGTCAGAATATATCAGGACTTCCTCACCCTCTGCGAACTCACTGAGGTCCACTTCTATGGGTATCGTATCAGTGACAAGAGGGCGGATTTGAAGGATGTAGAATTTGTGCTTACCACCGACATAGTCAAGGTTTACAGCAAACTCTATCTCGACATCACATCCAAATGCTTCTTGCCCAATCTTGAGAACATCTTTCAACAGGTCACTAAGTGGGAATTTGTTGTACTTTAGGAGGTAGGGAAACGTGACTACTCTGGGTCCATCTAACGACAAGGAATCGACAATCCTATTATTCTGCCAATCGACCGTTGCAGCTGACCAGATCAACTCCCCATCTGTCTCGGCCCTTTTGAGATCGAATTCCTCAAGAGTGGCAAGCTCACCTCCCTCGAGATTGACCTTCTGTTGTAGGGGTAGAGCGAAGAACGAATTCTGTGAGTTGTCAACCGAAGATCTTGGAGAATAGTGCTGGATGAGCTTACGCGGATACTTGGGGCAGAAGGAGAGGTATTTTCTTCCCTCTGTTACTGACGCTCCAAGCCCAACCGCCAGATGTACTACACCGTCCTCTGATTTCATAATATCCATAGGATAGTAGTTGTAGCTCTGTGCCACACCTGATATGGATGGATAGAGGATATCACCATGGTCTTTGCCCACGACTTTCTGGATGACAACTGCCATCTTCTCGATCTCGATCTTCTGACCAACCGTCTGGATATAAGACTTGGCAATTTTTGTGTACGTCGAATGATAGACCATCTTGATGGCATTTTCGAGATTTTTCATCCGATCCTTGTACCCCTTTTCAGAATTGGGGAGCATATAGGTCGTATATATTCCTGCAAAAGGCTGGAATTGACTGTCCTCAAGCAAGCTCGAACTGCGAACAGCCAGAGGAGTCTTGATCTTTTTGGCGATGATTTGCAGATCCTTTTTCAGCTCCTTGGGAAGATTACTTGAAAGGAATTTCTGCATGATCTCCTCATCGGTTGTGTCATCGTTTAGTACAAAGTCCGCAAGGTCGTTATCATCGATGAAGTCGTCGAATATATCAGTGGTTATCACTATAGTTTCAGGTACACCGATCTCGATATCGGGATAGTGCTTGGTGAAATAGTTCTTGGTCAGGTTGATGATGTTCAAAGCAAATGCGAGACCACGTCCTTTCCCTCCGAGAGAGCCATTCCCGATACGGGTAAAAGGCTCTGTACCCTCGAAGTCCTCCTTGAGAAACTCTGCAATTACACCCCTCTTCTTCTCTTTCTTAGTTCTCTCGAAGAACTGCAAGAGGAAGGACCTGATGTGCTCGGCATCCTCAAAATCCTCTGCGGAGACACTCTTCAGCTCCAGAGCGAGGTCAAATTCTGCTCTTGTGAACAACCAGTTAGAGAAATGATCACGTGAAGCGTGATAAAGGATTGAATCCGGTGGAATTTTCCGGATTACCTTCCGGAAATCATTGATGTCCTTCGCTCTTGCGATCTCCTTCCCTTGGTTGTTCTTGAAGACGAAGTCACCAAAACCTACGTGATCAAAGAAGCGTTTTACTTCCTGAAGAAGCTTCGGGGAGTGCTTGTGGACAAAGTCTACACCAAGGTTCTGGGCTATCTTCTGGTTTGATAGATCCGAGGATTGTAGAAGAATGGGGAGGTTCTTACAATTGTTCTTCATCCAGTCCACAAGCTGGAAACCTTCTTCACCCCTCTTGATCCCACCCTTTGGGAAACCAATGTCAGATATCACGGCGAATAAATTGTTGCGGTACATCTGAATATACTCAATTGCCTCCTCATAATTCTGGGCCAGAAGCACTTTGGGTCTACCTCTAACGAGGAGCAACCTGTGAGAATGGTTGACACTGCCGGCCATTAGCCTTCGGGTCTGCTTGACAAGAACCTTGTATATAATCGGGAGAAAGAGGGAGTAGTAGGCAATTGTGTCCTCGACCACAACAATCACCCGTACCTTAGCGATCTGTGTGTCATTGTCAATATTTTTCCTGTCCTCAACCTGCTTTACGATCGTGAGGAAGATCTCCGAGTTCCCAGTATATATGAAAATATGATCAATTCCCTGCTGTTGATCCTTCGGAGGTAATGTCGCGACATCCGCAAATGAAGTCAGGAGGAGAACAGTTGAGATCTCGGAGTATTTCTCCTTGATCTGCTGCCCTAGTGTGAATGGATTCGTCCCAGTTACTCGGGAAGTGACAATTACAAGGTCAAACCTCCTCTCTGCAAGCAGGTCGAGCGCGGCATCAGCACTTGACACCCTGACAATTCGAGGTGGTGGAGTTGAGATGTTGAGTGAGCTGTATTCCTCGGTCAGCTGCTCTGCGTAAGTAGCATCCGCCTCCATGACAAAGTCATCGTACAGAGAGGCAACGACCAGAACTTCCCTTACCCTGAATTTCATCAGGTCGTAGAAAATATCGAACTTATTCTGGTAGTCCCCCTTGAGGAAGTTGGTGTAGTCGAGCAGAAGGTTCTTTGACACAACCTGCTTTTCGGTCTCAGATGTATTAAGATTAGGGTCTCTCAACAGACCTCTGTGAAATCTCTCAGGATTTCAGATATCTGCCGAGCATTTGATAAAGAGTTTGGAGATACGGAAAGCATGAACGGGAAATTCAGAGTTCCAACACCTAAGAACGAACCAATTCTTGGATATATGCCCGGAAGCCCGGAACTGGAGAGCCTGAGAAAAGAGCTCGACACTTTGAAGAATCAGGTCATAGACATTCCACTGGTAATTGGCGGAGAGAAGATCTTCACCGAGAACAAGAAACAGAATGTTATGCCCCATAACCACAGTCATGTCCTAGCAAATTACTCAGTTGCTTCAAAGGAGCATCTTGAGATGGCAGTTGACGCTGCAATGAATGCCAAGGAGGAGTGGGAGTCTATAGATTGGACGGACAGGGTGTCAATATTTCTCAGAGCTGCGGACCTCCTTTCGACAACGTGGCGATCCAAGCTTAACGCAGCAACAATGCTGGGTCAGTCCAAGAACATCTTTCAAGCAGAGATAGACTCAGCTTGTGAGCTCATAGATTTCTTCAGGTTCAACTCATATTACCTACAGCAGATCTACGAGGATCAGCCGATGTACTCACCCAAAGGTCAGTGGAACAGGGTAGAGTACCGTCCACTGGAAGGTTTTATATTCGCGGTTACACCATTCAACTTCACTTCGATCGCTGGAAACCTGCCCTCAGCTCCCGCCATTGCAGGAAACACGGTGCTGTGGAAACCAGCATCTTCAGCAGTCTACTCCGCTCACTTCCTGATGGAGCTGTTCGAGGAGGCAGGTGTACCCAAGGGAGTTATCAACTTCATACCAGGTAAGGGCTCCGATGTCGGGAAGTACATTCTCCCCCATCCTGACCTAGGTGGAATACACTTTACAGGTTCCACAGCAGTATTCCAGCATATGTGGAAGACAGTCGGTGAGAACATCGCGAACTACAGGTCATACCCAAGGATCGTGGGAGAAACGGGTGGTAAGGACTTCATCTTTGTCCACAAGTCAGCAGACCTACAAGAGGTAACTATTGCAGCACTTAGAGGTGCATTTGAGTACGCGGGGCAGAAGTGCTCTGCAGCTTCGAGGATGTATGTCCCCAAGTCGATGTGGCCTGCACTGAAGGAGAATATGCTCAAAGAACTCAAGGGTTTCAAAATGGGAGATGTCGAGGACGAGACCACTATGATGAATGCCGTAATCGATAAGGACTCCTTCCTCAAGATCGCAGGATATATCTCGTATGTAGAAGAGTCACAAGATGCAGAGATTATCACCGAAGGTTCACCAGATGACTCTACTGGATTTTACATCCCACCAACTATTGTCATGACATCCAACCCTAAGTTCAGAACTATGGAGGAGGAGATCTTTGGACCAGTCCTTACCGTATACCCATATGACGACGACAAGTACGAGGAGACCTTGAAACTCTGTGATGAGACCTCGATCTATGCCCTAACAGGCTCGATCTTCGCCAGGGACAGAGTGGCCGTTTCAAAAGCGGTAAAGATCCTCAGAAATTCAGCGGGTAATTTCTACATCAATGACAAGCCAACAGGAGCTGTAGTGGGCCAGCAACCATTCGGTGGTGCAAGAGCATCGGGGAC
>JALWRB010000436.1 GCA_027077875.1 Candidatus Heimdallarchaeota archaeon | reverse complement strand
GGGTTTCAAGGATGATACCATCTATTTTCTCGATCGGCAGACCTGCTCTTCGCATGATCCCCAGACCGGAGATGGAGTTGACGAGAAACCACGCAAGCCGATCGGTGTCCCGAACCTCGAGTTGCCCAAGTTCCATGCCCTTCTCAATTGTGAACTTGAACGCGTCCTTGTAGAGCTTGAAGAATACCTCCGACCTGTGCCTGACCTCAACCTCGTTCATCGCCATTTCGAGCGTGGTTGCGGAGATATAGCAGGTGTTGTACACATCATTGTCGAATTGGAGAACCCTGCTAAGGGCAAAATGCTTGTACACCATGTCTAGCGGATGCCGCGGGTCGCTGTAGAGTGTCATCCCCTGAATAGCACCCATCATGAGGTTCGTGAAGTGGTCCATGGATTTTAGAAATATGGTTTTCTTGTCGCCGAACGTATCGTAGAAACTACTTCTGGATATCGACAACCTGTCGAGTAGCTCCGCCATTGACGTCCCCTCGTACCCCTTCTCCCAGAATAACCTCATGGCCTTCTTTATCGCCTCGTCCGGAGAGAATTCCTTCTGCCTACCCACAGGTACCGATGTATCCCCACAATAAAAATCCTTATTTCGAGAAAGACAATCAAGGTTTATTGTACTAAATATTCCTGAATATTTCATTTAAACATTATTTTTCAGTTATATTATAGATTTATATAATATTAATTGGAATGTTCATTCCAATATTTTAAATATCTCAGAGTGTACAATATTTCGTGAAGGATTCCTTCACAATGGTGCAAACAATGACAATAGTGAGAACAATCGAGATTCCAGCTTCCTCGGAGGAAGTCTGGAATGCAGTGAAAGACTTTGGGGGGATATACAAGTGGAATCCATATGTGCAGTCAGTTTCTCTGCTGAGTGAGAGCAATGAGGGTGAAGGAGCGGTCAGGGTGTGCCACATGTATGATGGCACTTCCATCAAGGAGTCGGTTTCAGGTATGAATTACGAGAACATGGAGATGGAAGTCCGGATCGTGGACGGTCTACCAAGTGCTATGAAGGAACCCCCAATTGCTCTTCTCAAAGTATCTGGAGACGAGACCAGATCCAAGGTCACGATGACAATGGATGTCAGCCTGAGGTACGGTCCCCTAGGGCAGTTGATGAAGAGGTTCATGGTTGAACCCAGATTCGCTTCAACAATCGAGGAGCTTCTAAGGGGACTGAGAACCCACATCGAGTCCGACAGCTTCATCGGGAAACGGGGTAAACTGCTATCTGAAGAGGAGGCTAGGGTCGAGTGGCAGACGGCAGATGATCGGCTGGCTCGTGTCCCATTTCCCTTGTGAGATCATTTATTGGAAAATTTGGTTATATGATCCGGATCGAGAACAGTCGTCCAAGAAATGAGAAGGACTTATATTGAGAGTTCTGCATGATCGGATGTGAATGATCAGAACAAACAGTTTATGACAATAACTCTGATTCTCAGTCTCTTAGCAGCAGTTCTCGTAGCCTTGACCGACTTTGCAGGGTGGACTGAGAACACGTACTACGGACAGCGTGACTACTTTGTGTTCATTGGATCGGAGTCAGCTCCAGGATATGCCTCCACAATTCTCCTGATAATCCTAGGGATGCATTTAGTCTCGGTGTACAGCAGTTATATCATGATGAGCAACAATCCCTCTACAAAGAGTATAGGTAAGACTGCAAATGGCTTTGCACTCGCTGTGACCATACTGTCTGCAGTCCTTTTTCTCACCTTGGCCGAAGAGGCAGTAGATGCATGGTTGGATACTGGGTTCTATGCCTCACTCATTGCGAGTGGTTCTGGAGTTTTCTTTTTCTCAAAAATGGATAAGCAGTAGATTTGTTGAGATAGAATTACCCCACAGTGAACTTCAAAACTATACGAAATCTCCCAAATAGTTTCACAAACTCTCTGAAATAACGACTTGAACCCACAGTCATTTTTTATATAATATTTTTTCATCAGGATATTTTACCCACGTTTCATTTAAATCATGATTTTAATTACATACTTGTTGACGGTATACTGTAGCCTCTGCAATGGAGATAACGAAGACGGATCTGTTTTCTGTGCCTACTGCGGGACAAAGATGGAATTAGTGGCGATGGATGAGCCAGTGAGAATAAAGGAAGAACCCTCTACATACCCAACCAGTGTCGGACAGGATGCAGGGGCAGAGTCACCCGATGTTCAAGCAACCAGCCAGTCATCTACAGAATACGAGTCATTTGACGATGTGGAAGTCTCAGAGACGTCTGTTCAAGAGACAATTGTGAGCACTCATCCTCCACATCAACCGATGGGGGTGTCACAGAACACACAATATACACAGAGCACATCCTTTGACGAGTTAATTGAGAAATCTGTCGGTTCAATAGAACCGGCAACTTCTCCCATACCTGTTAACAACCAAGCTCAGCAGAGAAATATTCAATCACCGAGTCCACCGTTTACGCCATCGGCACAGATAGCACCAGTAGATCATACCGATTATTTGAGAAAGAAACTCTCAACACTGAAAAATATCGATTTGGGGATTGCAGTCATCTATGCTCTTGGTGTACTTTCAGCAGTATTTGAACTAGACCTAGGGGGTTCATTCCAAAATTTACTTGACTATGCATTAATAGGAGTATGCTACTATCTAGGGAATAACCTGAACACATGGAATACACAGAGATTAAATCTTCACAGAGTTGTCTTAGGTGTAGTGGCCTTATTTTCGATTCTCGATATGTCATCGGGAGGTATCTTTGCTCTATTGAGATTAGGAGTATCTGGGTATGGTCTCTATTTAGTGTTCATGGATGAATATCTAATTCAAGTCCCAAAGGCCGATATTGAAAATAATAGAAATGATCCACTGAATCAATTTCAAGAACTGGAGACATCATCTCCCTTCCTCGATGATATTAAGACATCCAACAAAGCAGAACAGATAGTGATGTTTGTGAAGATAATTACCATACTCTATGGCATACCTCTCATAATTTTGGGTGTGGTAGAAGGTAGAGTCGAGTTCGTGATCATGGGAGCTATATGGT
>JALWRB010000435.1 GCA_027077875.1 Candidatus Heimdallarchaeota archaeon | reverse complement strand
GTGCTCACCATCCCCTTTGAGTACATGGCAGATGAGAATTTCGTCTAGACCATGTACCTGAAAAAGATCTCCCATTTCTTGTACTCAATTTTCTCCTCGACATTGCACATCTCGACGAAGCTCCTGATCCGGGAGGCATTCTTCAGTACCTCTCTCTTTCGAGGAAGATAGTTCAGGAAATTCTGGGCGACAATCAGGACGATCTTGGACTTCCCCCTTGAGGTGAGGACATTGAATCTGTTTATCTGGTAGATGAATTCCTCTTCCTTCTGCAGCTGAATCTTGGAGGAGACTCCAATCGTGCCAATGATGAAGTCCCTGTCCGATCCTTGGAACTTCTCCACGGAGAATGTAGTGCTCCTGAGCTCGTCCATGAGATCCTCTGCACTCATTTTGGATAATTCATATATCTCGTCGAAGATCAGCCTGACTATGAGCCTACCGTGTGCATTATGAGGTGCGACTATACCTATCCCTTTTCTCCATACATCTTTTTCCTCCTTGACAGTTCTGGGATTCCTCGCTTTGAAGAAGGCCACAGCTAGATCCGCGGTTATTTGCGCTTCAATCTCTGACACAGCAGTGTCGAATCTGGAATCATGGATTAGACTGACCATTACCTTCTGTGGATCAAGGATATCTAGAAGTACCGGTTCCGTGATTTTTGAAAAATCACCCTCCAAAGTCTTCGCTCGGTTTGGTTCAGCGGTTGTAAGGTCCTCGTAGATCCCTAATGATCTCGTGAACTCTACGATGTGGTCGTGTGATCTATAGTTTACGCTCAGCTGTCTGAAATCAAGTTCCATATGTTCGACGTAGTAGCTGAATATGCTTGAGAGTACACGTTCAAGCTTGGTCGGAGGAGTCACTGGTTGGACTGGAGGTAACTGGTTGTGGTCGCCCACGAGAATGATCTTTGTGAATTCATCGAAACCTGCGTCAAAATCCAGATCTAGATCACCATGATCAAGGATGAACCCGTCCTCATCAAGATCAGAGTTCACCCTCAATCTCGTAGGGATCTTTCTGGTGTAGATCACTGCTGACAGGAATTGGTCAACAGGCATCTGTGAGGCCTCGTCCACTATAATGTAGTCGAATGCGAAGCCCGGATCGAAACAAAGCTTTCCACCCTTCGGCGTCATCATATGGTAGAGCTGGTGGGCATTTGCAAACATCACGAATGTATCCTGCAACTTATCCGTAACCCTCTTGGTTTTGGTTACAACCCTAGACTGTCCATCGAGTTTCCACGTATTATTTATCCTCACAAAATCCCTTGCGTTCTCCACTGCTTGCCTCCCCGCAGATCGTACAAAGATCTTCTCGACCCCACTCAGGACAGTAGATGGAGAAGAGTTCATCTTTTCGAGGATGACTAACTTGGCTTGGTACGAGAATGCAGTGACCAGAATTTTCACCTTGGGTTTTCGTCTGAGGATCTCCTCGATAAGTGCGGTTATCGTCTGAGACTTCCCCGTTCCAGGGGGTCCCTGAATAAAGCTCAGGACGGAATTGAGGGAATTAAGGATAGCTTCTGACTGCGATGGGTCTGGTCTTGGAATAGTGTCGGATACTAACTCGGTAACCTGCTCTAGAGGTTTAATCTGTTGTAGCCTTTTGGGCGCATACATGTATACCTCAGCGATATCTATGCTCTCGGTTCTTGGAGGTTTTATCTTCTCGATGGAGAGTTCCCAGATGTATGTGAGCCTGTGTCCTAACCAAGATTGGCCTAAGGACCTGTAGGTCAGAAGGCCTTTCGACCCGTCAAATAGCTTCTTTGACCAGTGGTCACTGGTTGTGTTGAATAGGTACCATTGTGAAGATTTATGCGCTTCGTCCCTCTCAAATTCTTCGATAAAATTCTTCCTTTCTTGGTAGGTCTCTATCCGGTACTTACCCCCTTGCCATGTCATGGACTTTATTCTCACACCCCAGAACTTCACCTTTCTGTAGTCTCGGTACTCTTCGGGAACCAGCAGAAGGTAGGAGCCGATGTCCATCTTCATATTCGTGGAAAGACCCTCTGTGGAGAACTCATAGGAATAGGTTTTTCCTCCTCTTGGACCAGTATGTGAGGTAACCATGATGTCATGAACCTCTGCTGCCTCTAGTTTCCCAACTGAGTACTCAGGGTACATATGTCGGAAGTTCTCTGATTGAAGCTCTTGGACAGTCCCTGTTAGTTTGGCAAAGAGGTACCAGACCTTTGATATCTCGTGGTAAAGCTCAGGAAGTACCCTCTGCTGGAAGCTACTCGTTGTCACGGGTCTTGCATTCATGGAGATTATACCCCACTCCTTCTGGAACTCTCTCTTGAGACCATCGAGTACTTTGAGCTTTCTAAGACTCTGTTTCCTGATCTCACTGAGGATGTCGATCTTCTTCATGTTGTCAGATTCTGAGAGGTATCTGTGCCACTGGTTGAAGTCCATGTAGTTGAAATGCGGGTTCCAGAAATTGTAGGATATTTTGAAATTCCTGTCGTAAGTCCTCCAAATATCATGCCAAGTATAGTTAATTGGGAGAGGAAAACCAAGAAATGTCTCTGCGAAAACCCGGAGGTCATAGATCTTGCTCATCTGGAGATCGTTCTTCACCTTACTCTCTGATGGTGTCAACCATGTTGCCACCCTCTGGAAGTCCAGTCGTGTTGCAGGGTTGAGAAAGAGTCGATACATATTTCTCTCCATCATGCTCTCTAGGGCGGAGAGGATATCTCTTGACCAGTAATACACCGCTGATCTAGGATACTCAAGGTATTCTCCCTTCTGTACTCTGACTGACTCCTCCAAATATGTGGTCACCGTCACGATGTCACTGAAAAAACTAACCGCTCTAGCAGCAAGGTTGAACTCGTCGGTATTTGTAATCCCCCCGCTCACATATGCCAGCTCAGCTGTGTACAGGAGGTTTTCTCCTATGTAGTTGAGCTCTGTGACCACAGTGGTGTCCTTCTTCAATATTGAAAAAATATCCCTGATTGAATTGAGCTGTTCAATATCGAGTTCAGACGGATACTCTTCTGCCAATCCTTCTACATAGAGAAGAACCTGCTTGAACAGATCGAAATAAGATGATTTCTCTCCTACAAAGATAGTAAACCTTACCCCGAAGTTGAACACAACATCCTTGATTGGATCAGAGTTTGCATCCACAAAGATGGAGATGTCGGTATATTTCGGGATATTCATTGAAGAGACCTGTCCGTCTTCTGGAGTGGTTTTCTCCTGTTTCAGGAGGGCTTTAATCTTGAGTTTCAGAAGTGGAAGCTCAACGTACAGTGGTTGGGGTGTGCTTCCCACCTTAATTTGCTCAACAATCTGTGATGCTTCCCCCACCGTCTTTGCTCCTCTCGCTTTCAGCTCTTCCACTGTTGATGGTTCTAGATATGGGATGAGATCGACAGACCAGTCTTCTACTGGTTTTGAAATCCCGAAGGTCATCTTACAATCCTCGATAAAGGAACAGCGACCGCAGGCAGGTTGAAGATTTGTCGGAAAATTAATAATGTCCACCGGTGTTGTATCGACCATCTCTCTGATTGTCGACAGAGCGTTGTGGTAGATAATCTCAACATCCTTCCAGAGAAATTGAACTGTCAGCTCCTCAAACTTTTCGATTCCAGTGATTACGTCTTCGGTGTTTGGGAGTATCCCATTGTGATCCGCAAGCACAACAAACCGATCATCCATGCCAATCTCCTTTAAATAGAAGGAGAGGGCGTGCTGGTAGAACAGTATCTCTATGAAGTGCTTTTTTCCGACATTCTCCGAATTTGTCGCCTTTATATCAAAAACGCGAATTCCCATCATTCCATCTGATGAGACAATCCAGCGAGTGCTCCCATCAGGATTCACTACTAGATGTCTACCCTCTATTTGCTTGACCAGGAGAATATCTGGTCTTAATCGGTCAGGATGCCTTACAGGGAGCCTGTTGTCGAAGATTGATCGCAAATAATCCTCATTCACAGGGAAGTAGTGCTCCAAAAGGATAGAGTGAGAATCGAGTGGTAGTGAGGTGAGAACCTCTTTGTCCAATCTTGACTGCAAAATTTTTCTACTTGGGTCCAGTTTATATCTGGCCTCTTTGAGACTGGAGAGCCATCTATAGATGATTTCTTCGTAATCCCTCCCCATGTTGAATCCCTGTGCATTAACTCGCTTCCGCTTCTCCTTCTCAATTTCTCTCATTGGCTTAATCCAGTTCTCGTCATCCCTCCCTAGGTTTATGAAAAGCTGTCGTTCACATTCAAAATCTGCCCACATTGAAAGAGCTCTCTTATCGAACTTTCCCATTAAGCGTTGATAATCTCTTCCGAACTTAAGTTTATTTTGTCAAATGGATGAGGGCTGAACAGTTTTAGAGATTTTACAATGCTTATATGGCCACGAAGTAAGCAGTGAATATGTGCAGGATGGTAGCATACCTCGCGAAGGACAGGATCGGTTCCCACAATCTTGATCTGGTCGTGGAACATATGAGGAGAAGTGCGTGTGACCTAGTAGGGGAACACGAGTTCCACGGTACGTTTGGCTTCAAGCAGGGCGAGTTCATCCATGGTGACGGATGGGGAATTGCATGGATGGATAAGGACGGCGTACAAGTGAGGAGAGAACTGAATCCCCTGTGGGAGACCAGTCTCTTCGATGAACTGAGAGATGAGCTCTCGTGTTCTAAGTTTCTAATGATCCACGCCCGGAAAAAGAGTCCCGGCAAGGACGTGATCCTCGAATCCGTCCACCCATTCCGTGCAGATGTCGGGGATGAGGTCGCTGTTATTGCCCACAACGGAACTGTCCCCATGGACAACCTCGAATGGGACAGACGCTATGTTCCTGCGAGTCCTGATTCCGATACAGAGCGGTTGTTCTACACCCTACTCACGAAGTACTCTGCGAACGGGGACATGGTGACCTCCCTCCGAGAAGTGCTTCCTACCCTCGGGGATGACTACAGCGCAAATCTTCTCCTCATTTACGGAAATCATTTCCTCACCACCTCGAACTACTCGGGAAAGAACAGTCGTCCGATATACCTCGGTCTAAAGGTCCTGATGGACGATGAGAAGGTAGTCGTCTCCAGTGAGGTGATTGACGGATTCAGCGGAGAATGGAGAACAATCTCGAACGGTGAAATCTTGGAATTCAATGTTACCGACCACTTCGTATAGACGCGGAAACTATGTCCGATTCGCGCTGGAAGACACTTTTAACTCTCCTCTCCCTTCTTGGTCAACCACGTCGTCCTGCTCTTGACGTAGCCATAGGCCAGCCCTCCCACGCTGATTGTAAGGAGAACCATGAATGCTACCCAGATGAACTGGTCGAAGAAATTCACAAACGCGGTATTCTGCCCAAGGTAGGGCACGGAGCTGAGCTGATCCTTGATAATGAAAAGGATCTGGGAGCCAATAAGTGCATTTAGGACGAGTACCCATCTCTCCTGCTGTTTCTGTATCTTCTCTGCCTCCTTCTGGTACTCCGTGTTCGCGGACTCCTTGATGTCTGCAACCTTGCTGGACACTACTTCTGCTGCCTCTTCAAGGGAGAACACCTCAAAGCACCTCTTGACCACCTTGGTCGAGTGGGCCAGTCGATTCATAAGCCTCTCCCTGTTCAGGGTGGAGCTGATCTCCGAGACGGCGAGGTTGAGGTCCTCGACAAAGGAGATCTCCTTCTCAATCAGCTTGATGGCCCCACTGGGCATACCTCTCAGTCTCTCAGATACCCTGTCAAGCTCTCCGTTAACCACCATCAGGCAGTAGAGGATCGCCCTAGCGAGAAGTACCTGCTCGACGAAGTACGTCTGCATGTATCCGTAGAGGAAATCCTTCCACCTTGGATCCCTCTGCTCCATGTATATGAATGCAGAGTTAGATCTAATATAGTGAAGTTCTGAGGTTCTATTCGAGAGATTCCCCTCCACCCGTGAGTCATAGAGTTCCTCGGAGTAGTCCTCCCACTGCCCTGAGTAGTATTCGATCCACGACCCCAGCATCCGTTTGTTCTCTGAAATTGTGTTCCGATCCCACTTCATCCCAGTCCCTCCATCCACCGAGCTGGCAACGACGAGCGCGTAGGGGTGTAGGTTGAGATTATCACAGAGTATCGCATTCTCCCCCTCGTTTATCTCATTCATGACCTGCTTGACCTGCCTGCTCTGCTTGAAGATCTCGTAAGGTTTTGGATCGCCCGAAGTGTCTATGGACCCCAACCTTATCTCGACTGCCACGATGTAGTTGTACTCATTGTAGGGAAATGGGGCTAGCGGAATAACAGACAGTTCTACCTCCATCCCATGCTCCCATAGTCTCCTGTCGAACTCATTTATGACTTCCTGCCTCTTCTTCTTGTACTCGTCGAAGTATTCGCTATTTTTCGAAGTGACGTGTACCTGTAGATCCTCTTTCTCGTCAAGGTATTTCTGCCTACTTTCTTCCTCACCGATCTCTTTCAGTATCCAGTCTATGTATTCCAACCTTATGAGGGGTTTGATCCTACTCATCCTCGTCTTCGATGGGAAATCCTTTACGAAACAGGTGATATAGAATCTGAAGTCCGAGATCTCAAGTTTGCTCATTAGGATCTATTTTCAGATGGCCTACTATAACCTTTGTTGGTAAATTGGATTGATCTGCACGATGTCAGAGATATTTATACCTGTTAAACTGTTCTTGAGTCTCTTGGTGGAAACCAAGCACGTAGAGCTGGAAGATGTTGGCTAGCGCGATCGGATTGCCACTGAGCAAAGACAACGACCCTATAACTGACAAAATCAGGGCGACGATACGAGCATTGTTGTCGTACCGACGGAGCATCTTTGCCAGCCAGTAAGCTAAGTAGGCCAGAGGGGCAGTTATTATAAGGGTAAAGGGAGTGAAAATAAGGAGCAAGACAGCAAACATAATCATTAAGCCAAACCCAATCCAGTGAAGCCAAATGACAAGATTCAGCATAGAGTTTGGTGGTTCTACTGTATACGCGGGATCTGACATCCTCGGTTTTACTGGTGGTTGTCCCATGGGTGACCTAAGGGGGTCTTGGTAGAATTGATTATTTCCCTGCCATCCTTGTGGTTGTCCCCACGCATTTGGCTGCTGGTTTACCGGTTGCTGTCCCCACGCATTTGGCTGCTGGTTTACCGGTTGCTGTCCCCACGTATTTTGCTGCTGGTTTACCGGTTGCTGTCCCCACGCATTTGGCTGATGTTGTGGTGGTTGGTTATTGGGACTGGTTGCAGTACCTTGAGCACTTGGTGGTTGTTTTTGGTACCATGAACTCGTCTCAGTTGACTTCGTTGGTTGACTTGGTGGCTGTTCAGGTTTTGCTTCTTGGGAGGAGGTACTTGTCCCCCACTGTGGTGGTGACTGACCACTTGGTTGAGGACTACTGGGCTCGATCTTCTCCTGCACGTCAAGAGCTTTTGATACTTTTGGCTGCTGTTCCTGCTTAGTTCCACAGAACGGACAGAACTTGTCTTCTGGAGTAAGAGGAGAGTGGCAGATTGCACATTCCATTACTCTGTGTTTTCACCCGTACAGAAAAAGATTACTAAGTACCATGCTGAAAATCGCGTCTTTCAACAGCAAACTTGTACGTTCATAGACTCATTATGGAACACTGCCCTCGATTGCTCTTCAGAAAGAGGATTGAGAGGGAGCTCAGCTTCGAGATGTGGAGGTGATATCGTCCAAGGACACTCTCGGAAGCCCTTAATCGCGCGAACTCGATGAATAGGTTTTAATTGCACCACTTCCTCCGTGGGGTAAGGTAGATTAATTATGGGTAAGCGTCCAGCGCGTTGCTATACGAAGGTAGTAGGGCCCGCGTACACAAGAACTCAAGGAAGAAGGAATAAAGGTTACATCAGGGGTATCCCTGGATCCAAGGTTGTCATGTACGACATGGGTGCGAAGGACAAGGAGTTCGAGATCGCAGTCGACATGGTAGCCAAGGAGAAGTGTCACATCCGCCACATGGCTCTCGAAGCAGGCAGGCAAGCCATCAACCGTAAGCTACAGAAGCTCGTCGGAAGAGGCGAGTATCATCTCACACTGAGGACACACCCCCACCATGTCCTGAGGGAGAACAAGATGATGGCCTTCGCAGGTGCGGACCGTATGCAGGACGGTATGAGGAGAAGCTTCGGTAAGCCCACTGACCGTGCCTCGAGAATCGCTCCTGGCGACGCTATCTTCACCGCCCGTGTCAGTGCCAAGAACTACGAGCACGCTGTTGCTGCTCTCAAAGCAGCCCGTGCGAAGATGCCCACTCCGGTGTACTTCGAGGTGACCAAGGGCAAAGATCTTCTCGGTCTCAACGACTGATTTCCTTCCTCGAACAGTCTTCAGCGAGTCCTTTGCGTCTGTAATTTTTGCAATTCGGCGACATCTCGGCAATAGTTTAATAACAGTCTTTTTTTCACTATGGTATATGTATTACTTCTCCCATCACAACGAGGAGTCTGAGACCTATGACTCCCATGTCTTTACCTTCAGAGGAACTGATTTCTGTATCGGGTGCTTCACGAATAAACTCTTCCTCACGGTAATCTTCCCTGTTCTCTTCCTCACCCTCATGACTCCGAGATACGAGGGTCTGTTGTGGGCAACTGCTGTTTTGTACTCCGTCAGTGTCCCCCAGTACATCTATGAGTATATTTTGGGAAGGAGGATCTGGAACAAACCACTAAGGTACACCGCGGCCCTGTTTCAGCTAGTCGCAGTCTCATTGACCGCTCTCAGTTTGAGCACACTGCAGGTCGATGTCCTCCTCCTTCTCACGGTGATGGGAATAATCCCGCAGTATATCGTCTACGGCTACAAGATCGTCACGCAGAGAGAATTCACCCATAAACTTGGTAAATTCATCATACGGATAGGTTTTGTCACATCCCTGTTCTTCGGTCTAGGACTTGTCGCCACCCGACCGCTTACTGCGTTGATCTCGCTCGCCCTGCTCTTCTACCTCTTCGTCCGTCTCCGTGCACTCAGCACGTACCGTGTAGAGGGTGACTTCTACGTCTTCCACAGGATAGCTGACGGCAGAATCCGGGAGAGATTGAATGGACTAATGGAGGGACGGGGCGGTCTTCTCGTGCTAAGTACCCTCTTTCTCCTCGGAGTGGTGAGCCTGTCTCTCAGCCCTGCCCCTACCTGCACGAAGGGTATCGGTCTTCTGGCGTCCTTTCCCTTCCTGTCGCGAGGGTTTAGCATGGGAGATGTGGACAACTTCTGCGAGAACTGTGGAACCAAGCGTCGGGGAGACTCGATCTTCTGCCAGAACTGCGGGACGAGGTTCGCAGGTGTTCAACCTGCAGGGAAGGCCATGGATGTCCAAGAGCCTAGAGCAATGGGAGATAAGATGGGTTCAGGTGTAGTGGGTGGTACTGGAATGGCCCCTACTGGAGGTGCCCCCGGGGTACAAGGTGGGTACAACCAAGGAGGATACAATCAAGGTGGGTATAACCAAGGAGGATACAATCAAGGTGGGTATAACCAAGGAGGATACAATCAAGGTGGGTATAACCAAGGAGGATACAATCAGAGGGGCTACAACCAGCGAGGATACACTGGTGGACCCCACAGTGTTTGGACAAACGATTCATATGGCAGCAGATCCTACTACGGTGGTACTCGTCATCGGAGGAGTCATAGTCGAAGGAGGAGGTCACACCACAACCGCAGTGATGACGAGCTTCTGTGCTGGATCTGTTGCTTCATCGAATGCTGCATGGACTAAATACCACGCAACCAATCTTCCTCCTATACTACGAATTATCCGCGGGTGGAATCATTTTTCCTTGTGTAAATCTGTTGACAACCCGAGATTTTCCTAAGCTCAGATCATCTCCCAACGCGCACTGTGGAAAGGGTACTCCCGATTCATAGTACAGACAACCACAGGGGATTCGATGAAGTCCGGATCGTGGTCTCTTCCCCCTCGTTCAGCTCATTCTCCCCGTCTCCAAATATCGTAGCCATCTGGATGGGAGAATCTAAATCTTTAAATGCAATGCGTCATACCTTTGGTTGCACAACACTACTAGTAGCAAAATGCTACCAAATTGCTGATCTAGTACATTCTTCGGAACCGTATCGGTGACCGTGTCAGTGACTAGGGCGGTGTCTGGGTGCGTGACTAGTAGTCTTGTCAGGTGATTATCATGTTAGATAAAGCAATACTCACACCACTATTCATAATCGGTAGAATCATCGTCGGAGGGTTCTACCTGATGAACGCTATCAACCACTTGACCAAGGCGGATATGCTTACACAATACGCGGAGTCCAAAGGGGTTCCCTCCTCGAAGCTCGCAGTAATAGGGACTGGGTTCCTACTCCTGCTGACCTCCCTGTCCATCCTCACCGGAGCATTCGTGACCTACGGAGCCATCGCAGCGATTGTCTTCTTCCTCGGTGTCACCCCCGTTATGCACAACTTCTGGTCGATTGAAGACCCCCAGCAGAAGATGGGGGAGATGGTAAACTTCATGAAGAACATGGCTCTTATGGGCTACACGCTTCTACTCCTAAGTTTCTCAGATGATTGGTTCCTCTCCCTCCCGTATAACTAAATTGAATCTGCGACTATCCTTCTAAGCGCAGGTATTGATCCTCCCTTCTATCTCTCTCCCTCTTATCTCTACACCTCTTCAACCTCTGACTGAAACTCTTCTAGTGCCGTCCTCCGAGATCTGGATAATCCCTAGTCACTCAATTCCACAACCCTATCCATCAGGTCGTAGTACTTCTGCACGTTGTTCTCGATCGAGAAAGTGCGTTTCTCAGCGAGCTCTGCAGCTACCTTCCCGTACTTGGCCAACTCACCCTTGTCCCTGAGGATGGACACGAGATCCTCGAAGTCGACGTAGCCCCTCCCGATACCGTATTCCTCGATTACATCCTCGCATGTGCTGTAGAACCCCTGACGGACAAGCACAGGAATACCCGCACAGAGGGCGAAGAGGAACCGGGATGGTATGCTGTTCCGGAAACGATTCAACCTCGTGTCGATGTTGTACAGCAGGACGGTAGCGTCAAACTGTGTGAGGAAGTTGGCGAAGTTCCCGTTCTCCAGCTCGGATGGTGGAAACTTCTCGAAGTAATGAACGTATGGAGAGTCTATCTCATCGGTGTCAGGGCGAGCGAGGTGCACATGGACCCCCGCACTCGCTAGCTCTTTCACATGCCTTGTGATGTTGTCGTGGGTTCTGCTGCTGAAGTCCGTACGTCCTATGTGCACGATGTGCGGCTCTCCGTCCTTGTCAGAGAGCTTTGGGAGTCTGTTGCGACAGAAGTACCTCTCGCTGAAATAGTAAATGTGGGAGGACTCCACCCCCCGTGTGATGTTGAAGTGCTGGTGGAAATACTCCTGCATGTGCACTGATGCGTACAATCTACCTTCCAGTGCCTCCACAATCCGAGCAATGTCCGGGTTCTCGGGGACGTTGGACCCCACCTCGGTGAAGTTCATAGGGTAGGACTGCACATCGTAGAGCACGGGAACGGGGCAGTCCTTGACTAAGGCCTTGAGCTCCGGGAAGACCCCGGGCCCCCAGAAGGCGTAGATCAGGTCAGCGTCGAAATCCTCTACCGAGCGGAGGAGCAACTCACGGGGAGGACCTTGTATCTCCGCTATCTCAGGACGTCTGTTCAACCTCCCACTTGTCCTCTGCAGGAACTGGTAGAGCTTTCGGAATCTCAGCAGTCTCCGTTTAAGCGCCGACCTCATGCCCTGCTCCCTCTTCTCTTGGATCTTTGGAGCGTTCTGGTACAGATTGACCACCCCTTCGGGGAATAGCTTTGTCGCAGTGTTGACCACAAGTACATCGTGGTCACGACTGAAAGCGTCAATGAGGTTCTGTGACATGAACGTGCTCAGGGGACCGAGGAAGACTATTCTCACATAACAGACTGGTTCCGAGAAGATAAAAAGCTTAAGGTGCTCCATGCTGTTCTTCTGGAGCA
>JALWRB010000434.1 GCA_027077875.1 Candidatus Heimdallarchaeota archaeon | reverse complement strand
TATCTCACGATATAATAGTTATTGTTTTGAGCTCTGAAACTAAGAGTAATGAGGACCTAATTCTAGACTACTTAGAGTCGATGTCATGGACCCCTGAATCCATCGATAGGGATGGTGACATAATTACTATCACTGTCAAGGTTCAGTTGGATTATAAACTGGCTCACATCAACCTTAGATTCGAGAATAATGGTCTGTGGCTGTCTATCATGGGACTCTTCATGAAGAAAGTCGATTCTAATATCACGGAGATCTACAAGAAAGTATTGGAGATAAACTACTCTACAACCATGACAAAGTTCGGGCTGAACAATGAATCTATATTCGCCCTCGTTGAACTTCCTCTGTATTCTCTAGAATTCTCCGAATTCCAGACGGGAATCCGACGGTTGACAAATGATATGAACAAGTACTTTCCTATTGTTGCTGGAATTCTAAATGCATAATCTATTTTGTATAACCATTATTTTTAATTGATGAGGAGAAATAGTGATTAGCTTCATGTCCAAAAACCGTATTGAGACACTCTTAGCGGATGCCCGTGCGCTATACATAATCAATGACGCGGGGTTGCTAGAGCACTATGAGAAATTCATCGAATCCGAGGATGACCCAGACCTATTTAGTGCTCTCTTCGCCACGGTTCATATGTATTCTAAACAGCTAGGAGGTGGGAATATCGAGCTCATTTCATTGGAGAATCACAAATTCGCATTCTCCACCTACGAGGGAAATCTGATTGTACTCGATGTGTCCGTCGATATGCCTAAGGAGGACGGTATTTGGCTGATCAGTCAAATCATGGATCGTTTCGACGAGATCAATAGGTTGATGCAGATGGATACAGGAGGTGGAGTCGTCCTTCAGACCCTTTTTGGAGAACGTGGAAAGACGCTTACATGGGACACGATCAAGGCGATCAAGGAGGAAGCAATCATTGAAAGGATGGAGGAAAGTGATATCGTTGAGACCACGAACCTCACGAAGATCAACATAAAGAGTAAATTATGGATCAAGATCCGACAGATTGCAACCACCTTGGTAAACACTCAATCTGAGCTTACGGGTCTTCTTTTCCACATCGTCAACAGAGGGCAGACGAATTTCTTGTACTCTGGCAGGAAGAATATCTCTGAACTTGATGCCATAGTCCAGTACATCAATGAGCAACTAAACGACCCACTTGCAGGTGCAGTTCAGGAACCCGAGAAGACAAAATTTGGGAGTTACTTCTGCCTGATCTACCCAGTCATGGCATTCGAGGGGGGGTACCTCACCGTGGTAAGTGAGGACTCTTATACTATTAACCACATTACAACCCAGATCGAGAGGGTTGTCATTGCTTACGAAAGACTTCTGAACAGATAAAGGTCTTTATAATTTGAAACTATGAGGATAGCATATGTCTAATCAACCCCCCCGGGCCTGTAAATGGAAGCCTCCTATCACGCGTAAAAGTGCTGAGAAAACAGATACGGTACGGTTCCCCTGCAGATTTCCCAATGAAGAGCTGACACCTGAGCTTTGTAATCAGTGCCTTTTAGGAGACCTGTTCACTATGCAGTACACTCAGTTCCTCAGTCTAAAGCAGGGTTTCAGCTTCCAACAAGAGATGATGACATACCTCAAGAGCATCACTGATGATGGTAGTTTGGACGATCTGAAATAGGTGATCACTCCTGGTATATAGCTGTCCTCTCTGCAAAAGCCGGCTCGATCACACAAAGAATAGGGGTATTGCCCGCTTCTTCTGCGAGAGCTGTGGATTCAGCGAGAAGGGTGAACCCGGACTCACTCCTGATGAAGTATATTTTCTGTTCAGTAAGAGGTACGCTAACAGGAGACCGAAGACATCAAAAGGTTTCTCGAAGAAACGGAGGTACACCCCAAAGAAGTCCAAGAAACTCGCTGATGATCCGAGAATCATAGGCAATGCAGAGAGGGTGATCCGGGAGTTAGGTTCCAACCACGAAGAAATACCAAGTGTCGTCCGAGCAATGGTCAACGATCGTACCTTCCATACTGTGCACAATGTGCGTTTCGAGCCACGACTCCCCTCGCTATCTGGACCCTTGGATGAGTACATACTCATACATGCCATCAGGGAGCATCTGAAGAAACAGGGGATTACTCAGCTCTTTGATTTTCAGGTGAAGGCAAAGAAGCTTATACAGGAGGGAAAGAATGTACTGATCTCAGCTCCAACTGGTATGGGGAAGACAGAATCGTTTCTCATCCCTATCCTTGAGAACCTATTTCTTGAGGCACCGTTCACTGGAGATAGAAAACGTCCCGGTGCAATCTTCATCTACCCAACCAAGGCCTTGGCGAGAGACCAGGAGTCGAAAATTAAGGAGTACTGTAAGGTGCTCGGTCTCCGGGTTGATGTGTTTGATGGTGACACTCCATCACATCTTAGATCATCCATCTACAGCAATCCACCAGACATCCTAATAACAAATCCGGACATGATACACTACCATCTGAGGAAAAATTATTCATTCAGGGGCATGCTAAGTTCTCTCAAGTACTTGGTCATTGACGAAATCCATCTTTGTATCGGCTCGTTTGGGAGCAATATTCTGTGGATACTCCGGAGATTAAAGCGGTTCCAGCCGAACCTGCAGATGATTGGAGTGTCAGCAACCATCGAGAACGCTCTAGGATTTAGTGAGGTACTCTTTGATGCCCCAGTAGAGTTGGTCGAGGTCAAGAATGTGAGAAAGGCGCCCCTTAATCTATCAATGATCTATCCGAAGGAGTCCTCCGCCTTATCTACAATGGCCAAGGTCATCCAGTATATGGTCTCCTCAAAGAACAGGACACTTGCCTTTACCAACTCTCATCTCACCACCGAGTCGCTCAACATGATCCTCGGAAACAACAATATTCGCTCCGATGTACACAGAGCAGGCTTGTCTATAACACACAGGGAGAGAGTTGAGTCAAAGTTCAAGAGTGGACAATTGGATGTGCTTGTCTCTACACCTACTCTGGAACTTGGGATAGACATAGGTCATCTTGATTCAGTTGTCACCACTCTTACTGGTCTAACCAGTTTTCTCCAGCGGATAGGCCGAGCTGGAAGGAAGGGACAGGAAAGCTTTGCGACCCTTGTCTTCAGGGGTGATGATCCCATATCGGCATACTACGCGAGATACCCTGAACGGTACATCCAAGAGGTTGATCCTGCTTATGTAGAGCCAGACAACGAGCTGGTTGCGAGAAATCAGATTCTCGCCATGACCCAGGAGAAACCGTTGAGTGACGATGAGTACGGGAAGTATAAGAAGTACGTAGACCGCCTGATAGATGAGCGGATACTCTTCCATGATTTCGGTGAGATTGTCATCAAGGACAATAAGTTGGTGGATAAAATGCTTTCCAACTTCTCCATTAGGGGTATCGGGGAGTCCGTGAAGATCAAGGTAAATGACCGTGCGATCGGGGAGCGATCCTACCCCATGGCTCTTTCCGAGCTCCATCCTGGAGCGATGTATCTACATGGTGGTGAATCCTTTCAGGTCAAATCCTTCAATCGGAAATTCAACACTGCAACAATAGTCAGGGCTCCTAAT
Source organism: Candidatus Heimdallarchaeota archaeon (assembly GCA_027077875.1). Lineage (GTDB taxonomy): Archaea > Asgardarchaeota > Heimdallarchaeia > Heimdallarchaeales > Kariarchaeaceae > S139-21. The sequence goes on along the minus strand of JALWRB010000434.1, from coordinate 8,412 downwards.
TCGGGACTGAAGACTCAAGCTGAACGTACTATCTTCCCCGAAGTCATTGAGGTTGACCTTGAACGGGAGATTCTTGGGCTGGCAACTGCCTATGTCACACTGGATCTCACCGAGTCAGTCTCTGGCTACTTTGTCAAGGACATCTACACCGACGAGATCAAGGATCATCAGCAACTAGATGAGGAACTTACATACAACTTCCAAACGAAGGGTTTTGTTTTCCAAGCCCCTCGACCCAGTGAGGAGGTTAGGAAGAGTGCCAGTAGCGATGTGGAGCAGATGCTCATGGGTACATTCCACGCCATCGAGCATGTCCTTATCGAGTCTGGGAATTCAATAACAGGGGGTGGTGCCAATCAGATCGGTGGGATCTCTTTGGGAGATTCAGGAATCATCATAGTATATGACGGAGCACCCGGCGGATCAGGCTTATCAAAACTCCTGTACGATAACCTTGCCAAAGGGCTTAGGAGGAGCTTACAGATCATGGAGGAATGTCCCTGTAGGAGGAGAGATGGGTGTCCTCGCTGTACCTACAGCTACCAGTGTGGTAACAACAACTCTCCCCTAGACAGAGTCGGAGCGATCAATGCCCTGAATGCTCTGGACAAGGTTTCAACTGATCTAAATCTTGACTGGCATGGAGAAGATCCTCTGATTTGAGACGTTGGCTTCCGAAATGAATATTATTACATACTAGATTGTCTGTCTATGGATATCTCTATCGAACTGGATGACAACACGAAGCGTATCATGCAGATGTTGCTGGACAGTGGATATGAGGTATACATCGTTGGCGGGACAGTCCGTGATCTTATTATGCGGAACATGGGTTTTGAGGTTGATCTTCCCACTGACATGGATTTAACAACCAACGCAAAACCAGAGGATATCAAGAGAGTCTTCAGGAAGTTTAACCTCATCTACACGGGAGAAAGGCATGGTACCATCACCATCAGATACAGGAAACGTAACTACGATATAACCACCTACCGAATCGACGGTGAGTACCTAGATGGGAGACGTCCAGAAAGTGTTCAATTTGTTGACAATCTGACAGACGACCTCGCCCGACGTGATCTGACCATTAACGCAATAGCTGCCGATATCAAGGGTGGGATTGTTGATCCTTTTGGAGGGCTAGATGATATTCGCAGACACGTTGTTCGTACAGTTCGTGATCCAAGGGAGAGATTCGAGGAGGATGCTCTGCGCCTCCTGCGAACCATTCGATTCGCAACTAGGTTCAACTTTGAGATAGAGGAAAATACCTTCAGGACAATACAGAATAAAGCAGGTGAGATTAAAACCAAGAGTGTCTCCAATGAACGAATCTACACAGAACTCTCCAAGACATTTGTGGCAAACGTGCGACTCGGTGTACAACTTCTCATGAAGTCGGAACTATTTCGACATATCTTTCCCGAGGCATTCATGGCGCTAAATGAGCTATCAGAAACCCCTTCACATTTCACTGATCTCCTCTTTGAGGAGGAAGTTAACCCCATTCTTGCTTGGGCTCTCATCCACTCCGTGATACCTATGACCAAACGGGTATCACCCAAAGCTCTTGAGAAGATTTTCCGGAGATTTATGGGGATGCCAAAATCTGTCAGAAAACACAGTGTCAACCTCCTGAATAACCTCTTCCCTGCACTCCAACTATTTCAGGAAAGGCCCAGTCGTGGAGAGATCAGGAGGGTGATCCTTAGATCCAGAAAGATATATGGGCATGTTCATACCGAGAATTGGGCGAATACTCCGTTCGACCTATTTTCCATTATGAAAGCGGTGTATAGAGCTATGAACAATGGTGAGGTTCCAGATCATTTAGATATGGTAGCGCAAGAAATTAGAACCTTTACCGAAACCTATGACTCCAAGAAGAAGTTGGTGAACGGAGAAGATGCCAAGAGTCTGGGAGCAAGTGGAAGGAGCATAAAGCTACTTATGGCATTGTGGGATAACTTCTATTACAGGATGGAGGGTATCAGTCGAGAAGATCTGCTCAGACTGGGTAAGAGTCTAAGTCTTCGAAGGAAAATTAGCTTGGAGAAGTATCTAGAGAATTTCAGCATAGATGGCTTCAGAGGAACAAGTAGGGAAATTGCTGATCTCAAGAAGGAACTGAAAATGGTCGATGAGTTACTAGTGAAGTTTGGAGGATTATGGGTTATGGTTTCGGATGAGGGAGTTCCCGAAATATTCGGACTAGAGGAATACAACGGACAAGATACAGGTATCTATTTCTCAAATCGTGGCGTAAACCTCGATTCTCTTGATTTCCCTCACTCTTGAATGGGATAAAATTGAGCTAAGCTTTTGAAAATTATCCTATCATTTAAAGAAGAGAGAAACATCTATCGAATGTTTATGAAAGTAGTCATTCTGGTAGGGCTGCCTCTGAGCGGGAAGAGTTCCCACGCGAGTGTCTTGAAAGAGAAGCTCTCTATTCCACTGGTTGAAACAGGTACTTTTGTCTATGAAGCCGTAAGGGAAGAGGGACTTGAGGCCACACCCGAAAATATCAGCAAAGTGGCTGGCGCCCGGAAATCCGAGAACGATGCGTACTTCACGGTCAAGGCTCTGGAGTACATCAAGGATAATTTTTCTGACAAACCCGTCGTCTTCCTCTCAGGCCTGAAAGCCCGAAGTGAGGTAGATCTCTGCAAGGAACGTTTCGGTGAGGACAATGTCTTCCTCATCACCTTCCACGCTAGTGTCAAAACTCGACACCAGAGGTTGATGAACAAGGACCGGATGGAGTCGTCCAAGCAGACTGGTGATAGCAAGGTCACCGAGGATATCGCAATGGCCAATGATATTTCCCGCTTCCTTGCTAGGGACAAGAAGGAGCTCTCCTACGGTGTAGGTGAGTTGATTGCACTTGCAGATTATGTCATCAACACCGAGGACAAAAAATGGCCATTTCATAATAGAGATTTAACGTTGGAGCAGTTTGAGGGTATAATAAAATCACTGAGTGAGTGATATTATCAGGGAGAGAACCAGCATAATTCCAACAGCTCCCAGTATCAATACGATCTCTGGTGAAATCTCATAGAGTCTTTGGAAGAAGAACTTCCCGACCTTTGCAGAATGTTGCAGTTGCTTTCTTGTAGAGAACGATCTACGTGAAAATAGGGTATACTTTCCGACCTTTACTGTCGGGATCAAAGATATGAGAAGGACAATTGCCACTACTGGAATTCCAATCAACATAAGAACTCCCAAGACTGCCATAAATGCCGAACTTGCCTTCAATTGTAGAATAATCAGAGTCAGGAATACGTACCCTATGAAGACCCATATCTTCATAATGAAGTCATTCCATCGATTCTCGACCATCTCTACTGGATTTGCTGTCTGCTTCTTTTTCTGGTCAATCTTTGAAACCTGCTCATTTATTGCTCTGGTCGTCTCTCCTATTGACTTGACTGCTTTGCTTTTGATGGAACCAATAAAGGATTTCTTCTCCTCAGTCATCTTATATTGTTGTGATGTGTTTTCTTTATTTGTCTTCAGATTTATATCTTCAGGGTCGATATCTAGACAGTGATAACATGGATCAAACCAGACTACCTTGACAGAGTGAGTCGATACAATGTCTTCCTCTTTGACTTCGACGACACACTCGTCGATTATGACCAGAACGAGCGTCTAGCTCTTCAGGCCCTTGCAGAGCGAATTGGCCTATCCTCCGGGAACTTTGAGCAGTTCAGGAAAGATTATAGAAAGATAAATGTGGAGCACTGGAAGCTCTATAGAAAGGGGGAGATTCTGGCAGAGGACATTGGCCCCTCAAGATTTCGGCTTCTCGGAGAAATCTATCCAGAAATCGATAACCCCGAGCTTCTCTCTACTTATTACATAGATTCATTTGCCAATAATCCAGTCCCTTTTCCCCAATCTCATGAGTTGCTTGAGTACTTAATTAGGAAAGGGAAGAAGACATTCATCCTGACCAATGGATTCACAGAAACCCAGAAGTTGAGGATCAGTATTGGTGGTTACAACCGGTACATCCACGGCTACCTTACTTCACAGATGGCAGGTGCTGCTAAACCCGATCCTTCAATGGTCCATCAAGCTTTGGGTATACTTGGAGCTACACCAGACGAGGTCTTGTTTATTGGAGACAAGGTTGATTCAGATCTTCTAGCAGCAACCAGAGCAGGTGTAGACTCATTCCACATAGGTGAAGTTCAGGAAGACTATGGGATGACTGATCCAATAGGTGTCGCATACTCCATTTCGAATTTGTTCGAGTTTCTATCAGGTCTCGGAGAGGAGTAATTCCTGTGTAAATTTCTTGTCGAGGACGTACTCTGTGAATTTCGCCATCTTGACAAGATGCTCATGTTCGATATTATCTACATCAAGCTTCATGGCCTCCGATATCCAAACGTTTAGTGCAAGCTGAATATCAATTGTCAAACCGTTGGGATAGAGGTTCTTGAGCCTTACTCCAGATCTCTCGTAGAGTGAACTACTGTACCCAGAAATAAAACTCTCTAGGCTGCCCATCGTGTTGTCCAAATTCCCCGTCTCACAGTACTCCTTGAATGCAGAGTCTGCGTAGAACCTCCCCAGATCACTCAGCCTATCCTTTACCTCAAATGTTGGTGAGACCATAGGGATGAAGACTTCGATACCATTCAGCTTGCTGATATTGTAGAGGTCCATGTTCTCAATTGGCTCTGATGAGTTAATTCTTACATCCTCTCTTCTGAGCTCCGTTAGTGGAATATAACCGCTGTATGAGGTTCCAAGACTCTCGAATCGCTCCTTCAGCACTCGTTTCAGAAGGTCTCTTGTCTCCTCTTCGAATGGAATGTTCTCAATAAAGAGTAAGAAGGTTTCATGAAGTGGTTTGAAGTCGATATAGCTCGCTGAATCTCCATGAATCATTGAGGATACGTTTCCCAAAAGGAAGGATGAGTAGAGAGACTCAACTTGTTCAAGGGTATTACCCCCACGACATTCATAGATAACCCTCGATTTCTGATCGTCATAGTGTATTACTCTGAACAGATGAATATTCTCAATACTCCTCAAGCGTTGTTGGAGTTCGTTATACATACTCTTTTCCGAGTTATACGACTCCATGTTAGTGAAGAATCGTAAGATGTAAGACTTCTCGATATCTTCTCCCTCGACAATAAGTATGAGTGTGAGGAGGATCTCGATGTACGATTCGTGGCTAACTACTTCGTAGTTGAAGTCTTTGAACTCGATTTGGGCACCTTCAAGCTCCTCCTTGAGCACGTTGATTATGTCACTGGTGGACTCTAGTACAGACTCCTGAGTTATATTCAGGGATTCTCCCATGGTATGTAACGATAGATAGCTGGAGATTAAAAGTCCATCCCTCATATATTCGATTTATGCAGGATATATGGAACAAAGATGATGAACGTTATGTTTTTCGTCCCAGAATCTTCTTAAAAGAGGTGTCATGAGAAATTAGACTGTACGAAATTAGTAAAATAGCTTTAGTTAATAGAAAAGGCGCTAAAGCTTAGAAATTTTGTAATATGTTTATATATTCGATGTCTATATATATTTCCTACATGGCTGCGTTTCCAATAGGGATGTAGAATTCTAAGATGCTATTCATTTTTAATCAATCCATAACCTAACTAATAAGGAGAGTACTTCTGACTACCTTAGATTGGAATCCAACTGTATACCTATCTGAAGGTGTCCTATCTGGATTCAAAATCCGATTCACAAAAATATCAATCCACAACCTTTGAAAATACGAATATCCGAAAATGCAATAATTTTAACAGATGATTGTTCAACCATGCAACTAATATATATTATTAGTTATTTCACGGCTCAGACCGTGTAGAAACTCGTTCCCTAAAAAACCTTATAAAGAATGTTGGCCTATGTAATTTGTGAACCGTCGCTGCATTCGCAGTTAGATGGGGATCAGGAAGGAATTCAAATGGCAAAGAAGAAATCCAAAAAGAAAGGCTCCTCAGGAGAAATCCTAGTTGTTCAATCAAAAGTACGTGAATACCTCAAGTCCCAGGGTGATTATAATATCGGTGGGGACGTGTTCGAGGCTGTGTCTGCAAGAATCGAGAGAATCCTCGAGAGAGCTGCAGAGAGAGCCGCTGCAAACAACCGAAAGACTATCCAGGGTAAGGACATCTAAGACCTTCACGTAAATCAATTGAGCAATTTATCTATCTATTATTCTGGTTTGTAGAATTAAAGTAAATTACAGATCCAACAGTGACTTTTGGATGAGACTTTGAGGTCATAATCCAAAGAGTAGGATAAGACACGATGTCAGGATCAGGGTACGACCCGTAACCATCCGTGAAGTAACAAAGAAGATCGGGGTTGAAGTGGTTGTTGACATATTTGAAGACAGGCTCGAATCTTGTACCCCCCCCTCCAGTGAAGGTCATCCCATCCCAAGGCATGGGAACACCATCCATGCTCTCTCCATCCTCAAAGATGAAGACATCATGAACCTTAGCATCACAGGTAATGAGAATCAGCTTCATCCGAGTTATGGAGTTGATAATACCATAAATCTCTGAAATAAATGTATCCAATTCGTTCTGAGAGATTGATCCTGAAGTATCAACTGCAATCACTATAGTCATGTGCTCCTTGTCAGGGCTTGGTAGGTGCATACCTCTTCCGATGAATCGCCGGTTAGGCGGGTTCCACTTCCAGTCGACCATTATGGTCTTCTGGATGTAGTTCTGCAGGAGTTGGGTCCATGGAAGTTCTGGCTCTAACAGGTTTTGCAGGTAGGATCGCAGGGACTCGGGTAAGTTTCCAATGTCTTTGATCTGATCGAAGGATGACCTCATCAAGCCGTTGAAGGACTCGGACATCAAGTTCGATGTTTCACTAGTCATATGCTCTTCCATCATGTCTGCGGCCTCGTCGAAGCTGCATCCTCTGGATGCATCATATTTATCCATGATCTGCTGGAGGATGTCCTCAGTGATTTCATCGGATGGAACATTTGAGTCGGAGCTCTCATCTTCCATCGACTCCACCTCTTCATAGATGATGCTGTATATCTTCTCGGTAGGCAAACCCAAAAAGTTGATCAGTCTGGAAGTATCACGTTGCTTCCAGTTCGTCTTGTTCTGGGTCTTGATGATATCCTCCATCATGAGATCAACAGATATCTCCGCAGCAATTGAAAAAATTTCTTTATTTTTCCCTTTTCTCCTCTCTGGATGCTTAAGAATGAGATGTAGAATAAGGTGAATAAGTGATTGCTGAATCTCTTCTACAGTATAGTCAAAGACTGATTCAGGATTGTAGTATAGAGTCTTGAAATCGGTCAACATCCCATCTATGTCCCTTGTTGGAAAGATGTCAAATTGGGTAATGATGTATCCGAAAAATGGGAAGTCAAAAATCAACTGTGTCTTAGCTATCCCGATCTTGTAGCCTACTCTCCGAGAGAGGTCTGATTCATCCTTGGTATAAGGAAGCTTAAACTTCCTGTACGTATTAAAATCGAGTGCTTCATGCATATACTTACACTATAATTTCCCTCTTTGGATATAAAAACAGTAGCTCCTGAGATAATGTCTGGAATACGTATATATTCTGTGCGTATGCCAACTTCTTTTATTCACTGATTCTGTTCTGTATTCATGGTGGTTTATGAAAATGATATTGATCTAATGTCGATCTTCAAGGTGCTTGGGCGACTTGGGGATGTCGACACTCATGTTGTAACTGACCATCGGGGTAAAGAGACTAAGTTCCTAGGGAAGATTCGATCTGCGAACAACTCTAACCTCGGTGTGATGTATTTCCCATGGAATAGGGCGCTCGGTGTGAACAAGATTAACCTCGCTTACAGACAGAGTGAGACTGTTGGACTGGACGGGACGATAATCATATCCAATGAGTTCACCAGTGCTGCCATTGAGCAGGCATCGCGAATTAACGCCTCCACGAATCAGAAAATTATGCTGCTCGAAGCCAAAGAGATAGAGTCTTTCTTAGAGAATATGGAGATTGCTTAAAGGATCTCACTCAGGTCCTTCCCAACTTCTTCAATCTCGAAATTGGAGCGGCTAATGTTCTGGATACCGACCGCGGTCTTCTCCAGATTAGCTGTGAGTCTATTGACCATCTCCCCATATCTCAGGATACTCTTCTCAAAATCACCCAGACCCTCGATCAGATTACTGGTAATGTTCTCACTTCCCCCCTGTATCTCCTCCCTTAGCGCGTCAAGTTTTATGGATGTTCGACGTGTCTGTTCCACCAAGTTCTGGATATTATTCGCTACGACCTCGAATCCCCTTCCGTACTTCCCAGCCTTGGCAGCCTCGATACTTGCATTCAATGCCAGCATGTTTGTCTGCTTGGCAATGGAGTTAATCTGAGTCTTGAGGTCAATGATCTCAT
>JALWRB010000433.1 GCA_027077875.1 Candidatus Heimdallarchaeota archaeon | reverse complement strand
CGTCACCTACACGGGAAGAGTCCACAACCCTCTTTCAGCCTATACGGAGTACAAATTGCAGAGGTGCACATTCATCGGCCAGAGGGTCCCCTCCTCGGGAGATCTGGTGATCAGCTATATCACCCGGGGTCTCAAGGGCTCAAAGCGTATTCTGCTGGTTGATAACGGCAACACCCAGGAGTACTTCCAGCTGAACATGAACGTGCTTCCCCTGTACTACGACGGGATCTACCTGCACTACACAAAGGGAAGTGAGTACTTCAAGGTACACACGAGCATGCTCCAGAGAGCCGAGATCGACAATCCCGTGAGTAGTTCTGCAGGCAGCCCGGGGATTACCTCGGAGGGCAGCTCATATTGTACGGAAGAATGAGTGAAAGAGACTAGGTTAACTAAATAAGTTTATATCATTTCGTCCGGTACGAGCTAGGATTTTATAGAGAAAAATGTAGGGTGAGCCACGCTGTAGAATTTGGACGGATGCTGCCTCCTCACAAACACGCCCGCGAGGTGAAGAGAATACGCGAGGTCTACCGATACAGTTCGGCCGAATCAGAGTCGTACACGATGTCACGAACCGAATCAAGCATCTCCTCTGCTGTATGGTAATCAGCTTCGACCTCAGCGAATCTGAACTCGTTGGAGATGATTACATGGACGATATCCTCGATCCGGTCAAGTTCGACGTGAGTAACCCGATCATTGGTGTATGCGTACTCAACACCATCAAGGAGGAGGTAGACTGACTTGATGGTACTCACCTCGAAAAGAATCCCATCCAGAAATCTCGTGAGAGATTCCTGATTTACAGTGCTGTCAACGGTGAAGATCACAAATGACAACGTGGGTTGGTAGTTGAACATTCCCAGATTGTAGGTCGAGTTCTGAAACACCATCCACGCGTGAGCCTCATGAACGCCGTCACGATTGCAGAGGAAGATTATGTTCTGTGGTTTGCTCATGCCAGGATCAGGGGGTTTCCCTATGAAAAATGGGGTAGGGGAGGATTTTCTCATGGAGTCTTCAAGAAGGGCAATACTCTTCCAATTCCCATAGAAAAATGTGGAGACGCCAAAGCCAATCGATTCCATACGTGTCATATCCTAGAAGCAGATGTAACTATCTCCGTTGCTGATTAGATTATTAATAAAGCATCTATCTGCTCCACCACTCGGTGCACCTCCTGTACCAGTAAAATACAGAATGGAGGCGACAAGTAGTAGGATTCCAATTCCCAATAGCCAACGAAATGAGGCGGCACGAAAAATTTTGCCTATCCCTCCGACCGATCAGGGATGGAATTATATACGGAAAAACGGACGATGAACCATGATAGAGTACATCGATCCTCGGAGGACCGAGCGTATCTACGGCGTGGGAAGGTTGAGGGCGAAATCGCTGCAACTCCTGCTCTACGCAGTCATAACCTCAATAGTGACTGGCATCTATGCATTCTTGATCATGCGTAAGTTCGTGTTGGATACCTCGGAGGAGGTCGTGACGACACTTCCACCAGAGATATACCAGATAGCAACAGGATTTGCAGTGGCGAATGTCCCCGTGATCCTGCTGATCATGTACGTCATAGGCCCAGAGGAGGTCGCCTACCAAATCCGGGACTATAAGTGGGACTCGATGCTCCGCCCCTTTGGCGTGGCCTTCGCCATTGCCGTCTCTGCCGGTGCTCTATTGATAGCTGAGGTCCTGCCCGTCTTCGGGTTCGGAGCGGTGATCGCCATAATCATCAGCGCCTTGCTAAGGCTACTGGGAGTACCTTTGCCTGAGCCATGGATCCTGTTTCTAATCTCAGCAGTTATCTTCTTGGCTATCGTCGCCTCGATCTACCCGCTGTGGAGGCGGAAGCTGAGGCAGAGGCAGGAGGAGCTGGCGGAGGACGCGAGTATCGCGTTGAGGTTCAGGTACGAGATCACCGCTTACACACCGGGCTTCGTGGGACTGAGAAACGGAGATGTCTACATAATAGAGCGTCAGATGTACCTCAGGACGAGGAGCCATGCCGTGTCGCAGATTATGCACCTTGACCCCTACTTGCTGATCAGGGACATCGAAGGTGTCGTGTACATGTGGAAGCAGGACGACGGTTACTGGGACTACGTGGGTCATCTGCAATGGCTTGACGACAATACCATCGGATTCCGCAAGGAGAATGGTTACCGCGAGAAAATCAAAGGCGTTCAGCATTTCGGAGACATCCTCGGGATCAGGACAACTCTCGGGTACTACCTCACGGACACCGTGGCAGAGACGATGAGTATAAGCGATCACTACGAACGCCACACGATCTCCTACATCGTCAGGGACGGTACTATCTACCGGTTGAGGAAGAAAGGAGCAAATAATCTATTCAGCATCGAGTTCACCGGGAAGACCGATGGAGTGATCATGCTGGGGGAGGTCCCCCTCGAAACGGCGACCAAGGCGTGGTACATGAGCGAGTGGCTGTGGGTGTTCATCGGCAACCGCCTCATGCGATTCAGCCTCCCTGACGGCAAGGAGATGACGGAGTATACCTTCCCCGGGAGCAGAGCTCGGAGATACCGATTCCTCTCCACGGGCGGCGAACCAGCATTCCTGTCCAATTTGGAGAAGACCCTCGGTATCCCCAGGGACTACCTGATGCTGGAACCCGACGCCGAGGTCCACTACCGGATCAGGTACTGGGTAGACAAGATCTATCGGTACGACGGTGAGCTTCACGTCGGAGTGTACGACACCTTCTTCAAACTGCCACTGAGCGCTCTGGACGAGGTCCCGAGGGACGAGCTGTAGAGAGTAAGATGACTTTTCGCAGAGAGTAAGATGACTTTTCGCGGATAATCGATCTGTCGAAGATGGAATTATATAGGGAAAAATAGAGATTGAGACATGGTAGAGCAAGTCGACTACAGCGAAGAGTATCGGGTCTACGCGATCAGCAGATCAGATGGCGGTCCCCAGTTGCTCCTCCTGTACATCCTGCTTGCTTGGGTACTTCTTTCGGTCACAACATGGGGCATCATCACAATAATCATCCAAGTATCGGGAGACTGGGGTCGATCTATATCCGCCCAGATACAGGA
>JALWRB010000432.1 GCA_027077875.1 Candidatus Heimdallarchaeota archaeon | reverse complement strand
GTGGCAACCGAGGAGGCTCTTGCTGCTGCAATAACGGGGACCGACTCCGCTGTTATGTTCAAATCCGTCGGACTGAATGTTGCCATGGATCCGATCATGACCCTCTCGCTCATGGGGGTTAACGCATCTATGGTAATTGTGGTGGCAGATGATCCCGGTATGCACTCAAGCCAGAACGAGCAGGACAACAGGATAATCTCACGGTTCGCTGACATGCCCATGTTCGAGCCCTCAAATATTCAGGAATGCTACGATTTCACGAGGGAGGCGATCAAGCTATCTCGGATGTTCAAGATACCGGTTTTTGTACGTCTGGTCACGAGGATATCACACTCTCTAGGTACATTCACCAGAAGACCAAGGGAGGAGTTACCCGAGATAAAGTACGAGAAGAACCCCGAGAGGTACGTCTCTATACCTGGGAACGCGAGGAAAAATAAGAGCAGGATACTCAAGGTGAGGAGGGAGATTAATGCATACCTCCAAGCACGAAAGTACTACAAGGAGTTCATCACAGGTGAAGATCCACAATACCTAGTAGTCACGAGTGGATCCAGCTTCAACTATGCTATTGAGACCCTTGAGTATTTTGGTCTTGCTGCTCACGTGCTCAAGCTCGACATAGTATACCCATTTCCAGAGGAGAGGTTTGTGGAGCTTGCTCGATCCTACAAAACTCTACTTGTTATCGAGGAGCTGGAACCATTCATCGAGAAGATCATCGATTTCATTCTGGCGGACTACAATATTGACATCAAGCTCTACGGAAAGAAGAATGGGCTTACATCCCTCGAAGGTGAGCTCACTGCGGAGAAACTGGAACAGTGGATGGCCCATGTCCTCAACATCGAGTACACCATTCCAAGGAGGATCGATCTGAAGATGCAGGATTTACTCAGAATGAGACCTCCTGTTCTCTGTGCAGGGTGTCCACATAGATCGACCTATACCGCCATGGAAAGAGCGTTCAAGAGATACAATCCCATATACCTTAATGACATCGGGTGCTACAGCCTTGGGGTTCTACCCCCACAGGGCAAGGCGGATGTACTTGTTTGCATGGGTGCCAGCATTCCCATGGCGACCTCCGTCTCCTTCACCAAGCCAGATCGTCTGGCAGTGGCTATAATAGGTGATTCCACTTTCTGGCATTCGGGCATTACCGGTTTGGCAAACGCCATCTGGAAGAAGGCTAATATTGTTGTCATCGTCATGGACAACCAGACGACTGCCATGACGGGCGCTCAACCCAATCCCTCCTCAGAGGACGTGGTGAATCTTGACATAGCAAAGACAGCGATGGCCATGGGTGCATTTACCCGAGTTGTGGATCCCATGGATTACGAAGCCACAAAAGCTGTCATGAGGGAGGCCATGGAGCACGAGGGTGTCAGGGTGATCGTTGCGAAGCACGATTGTGCTTTGACCTACCAGAAGAGTCTTAAGCTTGCTGGTGAGCCTATTCCGCTCGCTGCAGTCGAACCAGAGCTCTGTATCGGTTGTGAGAGGTGCATCAAGCCAATCGGTTGTCCCGCATTGTCCATGAATGAGAATAATATTGCAGTGATCGATCCGCTCCTCTGTGACGGTTGTATGTTCTGCGCAGAGCACTGTCCGAAGGACGCAATCAAGCTTGTAGATAGGGAGTGAGAAGATGAACGAGAAACTGAACATAATAATAACTGGTATAGGGGGTCAGGGAACTGTATCAATAGGACACATCCTCGGCAAGATATTCACCGAGGTCGGGTATGATGTGGTGGCCGCAGAGACTCACGGTATGAGTCAGCGAGGTGGTTCCGTCGTATTCCACTTGAGGGTGGGGAAGAATTTCGGTCCCATCATCCCCAAGGGACAGGCCGATATCGTCATCTCTGGTGAACCCATGGAGGCACTTCGGGTCATCGACTACCTCAAACCCAACGGGATCGTGATCAGCAATACCCACGGAATTCTGTCACCAGTGGCGGCTAACCTCGGTCAGAAGTATCCCGATGTGGACAAGATCTTCGATACCATCCGCGAGTGGCCCGCTGAACTGCATGTCATAGACACGGGGGCTCTCGCTGAAAAGTTGGGGCTTTCGCAGGGTGAGAACCTAATCCTGATGGGTGCATTTCTTAAACTGGGCCTCATCCCCCTCGATAAGGAGTATGTGGAAGACATGATCAAGGCAAGGTGGCCAAAGTTCGCTGAGAGTAACATGAAGGCGCTCTATGCTGGATATGAGGCCATAGACTCCATGATTCCAGCCAGTTGAGTCCAGCATCTAATTCCAGATACCAAGTGTTTATTATTTCCTGTACAGACTGCAATGCTGTGAACTACTACAACGCACTATTGCTGCTTTTTCTTTTATTGAGCTCTACTTCAATCGGTGGCTCTCCTAATGCAGCAATTTCTGGCGAATTGGCATCTACCACATTAGACCCTACTCCCGTCAGAGCCGGTGCACCCCTCGGTGAAGACTCAGAAGGAATAATTGATGAGCTACCAACGTCGATACAACCCCAAGACGAGTTCGAATCGTTCGAGGCAAATTACACCTTCCAAGCTTACGGGAATTTCGGTGACGGAAAGGATACCGACTACCGCTTCTTCAAGGGTGATAAGTACTTCTCAAACCTACAGGAAATAGATCCTAGTATCAGAGGGGGTAATTACGGAATGGTTCGGCAGATAAACGCTACCCATGTGATACTTTTCACCACGTACGAAAGTACCATTCTGTACAATATCAGAACTGGTCAATCTCAGAACCTCGGGTTCATAGGACACCATGATGTCGTCTACATAAAGTCAAGGGGTACATTTATGACCTTGGGAGAAGAGACGGTTAGCAGGAACGGCAAACAGTACCTGATGGACATAATTGTGGAATACAATGCAATAGGTGACATTCTGTGGTCATGGAAATCATCGGACTATATCGATGTTAATCTGGGGCTACAGGAAGAGAATGGAGATACAATCGAAGTCACCCATGCGAACTCCATTGAGTATTACGAGGATGACACTCTACTGATAAATATGAGAGACCTAGACACTGCTTACCTGATAAACCGTACCGATTCTCAAATTCTATGGAGTATTGGACGCTATGGAGATTTTGTCATAAACGGAGGTGAAGCTGACCGTATAACAACACTTGGACACGACTACAACCGGATTAGTGAGAACAGCTTTATCGCTTTTGACAACAGTGTGGGAACAGGTAGTCCTTCCAGATTAGTACAATTTAGCATAAACTCCACATCAATGACTGCAACAATTGATAAAACATGGGAGACTGATGTCCGGGCACCAATCTGGGGTAGCGTTGAGCTCCTTCCGAATGGCAACTACCTTGTGAACGGTATGACAGAGATATACGAGGTCAATAGCACGAGTGGGGTTTCACGGAAAATTGATATCGATGTGGTGTCTGATACCATACGTAGAATCTATCAGGTGTCAGCTAGAAGAGACGCTCCTTACGTAGAGATAATCTCTGGAGATGGTCTCGCAGGGAGTGATTACCTGCTTAATGTCAGCTCTTGGTACAACTTCAATGTGCCATACTCTCTGGTTGGAACGCTCGAGGTCTCCGTTGACGGTCTCCCGGTGTACAATGAATACCTTTCATTCGCCAGATACTGGCAGTCCACTGCCTCGATAATAAATCTGGGTACACTCCCATTTGGTGATCACAACATCACTGTGACCGTCTCCGACGATGCAGGAAATCAGTTCTCAGTCTCGAAAATCGTGGGGATCAAGGAAGTTCTGCTCTCAGAGGACATCTTTGATACAACCGAACAGGGCTATTCAGAGAATGTCTTGCGGTGGGATATCCGTTCTTCCACTACGGTCATGTACGAGGTCATTCTTGACAATACTCTCCAGAAATCAGGAAATATAACGGCCGCTGTCCTCACACTCGATCTTACATCAACACCTCAGGGTGATTACAATGTTAGCTTGATGCTCACGAGGGTCAATAACACCTTGCTGCTCTCGAGAGAATACGATCTATCAATCCGTCCAGCCACCGCCCCGGTAATCTTAAACAGCCCCTCCTCGGAACTGGAGTGGGATCGTGTGATCATTCTGGAGTTCGAAGTCGAAGAGACACTTCCGTCCTATTTCATGTACAGCATTAACAATGGAGAGCTGGTGACCAGCGACTGGAATGGTACAACTGTTATTACCCTCAGCGGATACAGAGAAGGTTCCATCCAACTGGACTTAGAGCTGGTGGACAAACTGGGGCAGTCTAACGCCACTTCAATGACGATCGAGATCGTCCCTGCGTCTAGCCCAATTGTTTATTCGGATTCAAAGGTCTCCCTAACTTGGGGAACAACAGATAGTATCTCCATTATGACCTCAGGATCGAACCAGTACCGGTTCTATGTAGATGGATATATTGTGGTCTCTGGGGAGGTCACTGGAAATTTCATGAACATATCTATTGGCAATTGGTACCAAGATCCCTTGACCCTCGGTGATCATCTGTCATTTATTGAGGTTTTTGATAGTGAAAAGACTGCGATTTCGAGAATTGACCTCCTCATCGACGAGCCCCTGGGTGATCCCTATGCAGATTTCTATATTAATGACCAGAGCTTATGGGTAACCTCAGCATCCAATGCTCTTGGTGCTCCAGATGGTGATGAAGCTACGATCTCCTACGGGTATGATAATGGTTACATCACTCTGGACATGGGTGACGGAGAGGAGGTCAGGAACGGTGAGGGTGATGACCTGATGATATTCTCATCTCAGGGTCTTTACACTGTGGAGGTCCTTGTCGACAATACCTATCGGCTGATCGGCACAGGAGAGGGAAACTCCACTTTCGACCTTGGAGATATTCAATCTGCCCGCTATGTGCGAATTGGATACCGGGCTGGAGAGGATGTCCTCCTTGATGCATTACGATCCCTACACCTTTCATCTCCACGGGATGTTGTTCCAATTATTGGTTTCCACACACATGAGGAGGAGGACATAATCACATTCTCATGGGAAATCTTCGGCGATTTCACCTGGAAATACCAGATTGCTATGGATGGAATGCTCGTACAAGATGGCTTCGCAGATACAGCCTCCATAAACTTCACGACGAGTAAACCCTCGGATCAGACAACAATTGCCTTTAAAATATCTACAATTTTTGGTGTAGAGAGTGAGTATGTTACGACGATATTTCCCGAAACATCCACCTCCAGTACTTCATCTACCCAAAATGGTTCTACCGAAGATCTACCTTTGTCCTCGATGGTCATTATAGTCTCCCTATTTGTTGTATTTATAGTACGTCGTGGTAAACCGAGGAAGTTATGACTCTCAACTGCTAGTATCAATAGTAAACAAGTATTTATCAGGTTACGGTCTTTACTCAACGTGTGAAGACGATTCTTATCACAGGCGCGAACAGAGGTCTGGGATTCGAGCTCGCCCGACAACTATCTGAAAAGGGACACAACATACTCCTTACTGGTAGAAGAATAGAATTAGTTCGAGCTGCAGCTAAGAAAATCGGTGCAGTTCCTATCGAACTGGACGTCGGGAATAAGGAGAGTATCCAATCTCTTCCTGAAAGATTAAGTGT
Source organism: Candidatus Heimdallarchaeota archaeon (assembly GCA_027077875.1). Classification (GTDB taxonomy): domain Archaea; phylum Asgardarchaeota; class Heimdallarchaeia; order Heimdallarchaeales; family Kariarchaeaceae; genus S139-21. The sequence goes on along the minus strand of JALWRB010000432.1, from coordinate 6,461 downwards.
GGACTCTATTGACGTCATCGTGCACAACGCAGCAGTCCTTCATGACGAGGATCGAAAGGGCACCATTATGGGGACGAGTTGGGAGGTTATTGAGGACACAATGAGCATAAATGCAGTCGGTCCAATCCTTCTAACTCAAGTACTCTCAAACTACCTAAGATCTGGCTCAAGAATAATCAATATCGGTGCAAGGCCTTCCCTTTTCAGAAATTTGGATCGGATGAGTGGCATGGCAATCTACAGGATCTCAAAAGCGGCGTTTCACGCATGGAGCATCATCCTCTCTCGGGAAATGAAGGACAGAGGAGTGATAGTTGCTACTCTACATCCGGGGTGGGTTCGCACGGACATGGGTGGTTCTAACGCCTCAAGATCTGTTGAGGAAGGAGTGGACACGGCTCTGTGGCTGATTGAGGAAGCACCGGATTCAGTTCATGGAAAATTCTACCTAGACAGGGAAGAGATAGACTGGTGATTCATAGAGCACTGTACTGAATAAGCCCTAAGGGGACAGGAATTTGCAGGTGGTATTCACTTTGAAACATACATCTGACGTATTGTAAATGTGTTTCCCCTCCCTGAACCCAATTCAATCAAAATCTCGCTTGCCAACCAACAACAAGGTTTATCATGGAAATAAACTCCAGATGATTTGTGTGATCCAAGAAGACATATCCATCTTTGACTTCACAAAGAACCGTATGCTGGCTATTGAGTACTATGCAATGCATAACAGAGTAAGACGAGCCATGGGCAGTATGGTTCTGGAGTATACTGACTTCGAGAGACCCTTCATGGACGACGTCATATCTGAGGAATGCTTCCGAGTACCTATCAAAATAAGGAGCGATTGATATTACCTGCTTGAAGTCATCAGATTACTCGATGAGGACTTGGCCTCACTCCCTTCCACCTCGATGCAATATGTCGAGCAAGCAACGAGTACAAAATCCAAAGTTATTTCCCTGATTAAATCTACTGGGAAGAAAATTCCAGCTTTGAGGGCATTGGGCAGAAGGGTCCTTAATAGAAGGCTCGCTTCTAAGCCAGAAGACAAATATATTCGTGCTGATACATGGTTGAGAGAAGATTGAGGTATTCAGAGAGTACATTGCAAACCATTTGAACGACTTTAGAGAGTGTAACATAGTCAATGGTGAGATTATCGACAAGCTGATGGAGGAGCACATGGCCAAGCAGTTCAATCATATGAAAATATTCGACAAACTAGTAAACTTAGAACTTGTTCTGAAGCAGTTTATGGATGGTCGTGGATTTAAATCATAATCGCATATTCTGTCATTCGCGTATGTTCTTCATAGAGGTAATGTATTCGTTTCAGGTTCTAACGATAAGGTTTGTTCAGAGTATTCTATGTCAAACGGAAGCCCCGCGAAAACATAATTTTTCTACCGTTTGAACCTGAATATTTTCTTGAAGCTGGAGACTTCTAGATCTACTAGTCCTCTTGTCAATGTATCCTTGTGTATTTCGTAGAAAGTCTCTAAGGCTTTCTTTAATGTTTCTGACTCTTGGAGTTTTTGATAGTCATTATCGTCCTCAAGCTCAACTCCAAATCCTAACTCCCCGATGACGTGGATATAAATTGAATTCTGAGAGTTCTTCCTCAAGGGGATAAACTCTAGAATATTTGGATCAATGGATCGCAATGCTACAATCATATCGGTCAACGCGATCTCGGAGAGGTCCGTTAGGGTCTTACTTCTGATATCATATGTGGCAAGTGCCTCCCCAGATGTGAGGAATATGTGTATCTTGCTCAATTTGACATCAATTGGTTTGAGACTAATCCTAATTGTGGTATCGGAGATCTGTCCCATTGACTCCCTCACACTTCGACCTAGTGATTCTCTCCGATCATTAATATCGGGTAGATCTGGTAGATACTTTTTCTCCTTCTTTAGAAGTTGCTTCAGAATTAGTGCAAATCCCGCAAGAAGAATGAGGACGATGAGAATGAGGATGAGATAGATCAAGTACCGTGTGAGTGAATCCTCATTCTGAATGAGATTCGAGACAATGTCCGGTGTTTGCGATGTAGTCTGTTCCCCAAATCCGAGTATTTCAATCTCTCTCTCATCCCTAATAAGGAGGTCTCCTGCTTTTCCAAGTATCACAATCCTATAGATTCCCGTTTTACCAAATAGGAGTGGTTGGATTATCGAGACCTCATTAGAAATCATACGTGAGCTGCTGTAGGAATTTACAACCTCACCATCTATGGTGATATTTACCAGAACCGTGAGGAGATACGGAAGATCCCCAAGATTCGATGCGTGAATCTCGGCAGTGGCATAGTCAAAACCACTCTCTGTTTCATCATATATCCCAGTCTCCACAAGTGGTTTGGAAGTACCAGAGATGAATTCTGCTTCCCTAGTCGTTTCGCTATAGTACCCCATGGTGGAATTCTCGAATATTACCGAGAGCACTGCCCGAAATATGCCCTGTTCGTCCAGTGTGAATGACGAAGCAAATTGGTAAACAGATGGTTCTGTAGTATTTTGCATTGAGCCCAACTGTACAGACCCAATGGACTGTGATAGGAGAAGGAACTGGTCTGAGTATATGTCCAGAGACATCGTAGCTATACTCGGGTTGAGACTTGTACTCTCAAGCACAACTGCTGCAGTGAATGGTAATTTTGAGGAGTGTGAGGAGACCGAGAAGGAGGAAACTGTGTGACCTCCGACAACGTAACTTACCTTGCCTTCGAAGATTGGGACCGCGGTGGTTCCGCTACCTTGGTTATTTCCCTCAGGTTCCATTCTAACTGAAAGGACAAATCGTCCAGGATTCGGGGGTATGTGCAGGGTGAAGAAGATAATTTTCTCACTATTTGGATCAACTGTGACAGTGTTTGGGATGGTGATGTAGGTACCTTTTGGTATATTTGATACATAGACCTGCAGATCAAGGGAAGACGAGGGATCTAAGTTTCTAACAGTGAAGTTCCCCTCCAATTCCAACTGGGTGAAATTTGAAGTGTAGTATCCCAGATTGATACTACTTGGGAATACCGAGTAATTCGTTGAAGCAGTTCCCTGTACTGGAACATATGAGAGAATCAATATGGTCGAAAGTACTAGGACTGCCCGGGTAATAGACACTCACCTAAACTTGTTCAGCGCCAGTTATCGTTGTCGTCACACTATAGGTTCCTGTATTTCCTCCGTAGAATTCAAGGGAGAAAAGCATGTTAAAACTCATGGTGGTTCCGGATACGACACTATTTGCAGTCTCGTCAGTAAACCAGCCAAAATACAGCTGAAATGCCGTACTGGTCGATGCAGGGATGGCTGAAGTGATGACGAATGGATTTCCAAGGATGGTGATCTGATCTCCAGTGGTAGTCACACTCTGTACCGCAACTCCTGTCTCAGGACTGTCAGCGCTGCTCATGTCTGCATCATCGTCGAAGTAAAGTGTCGTACCATCTGAGTAATAGTACAGTGTGATGGTTGTGTACTCCCAGTCATTACCATCGGAAGAGATGTAGACCCCTATCGTGGCTGAACCGTCTCCGACCACTGTTCCTGCTGCATCTGGCTTGGTGATAGAGCCTGTTGTAGAAGCTGTTGTAAGAGACATGTTCTGTGACATGTAGGCTCCGTAGGCGCCTCCAGAACTAATCCCATTCCATGAATTTGTGTCGTAAGTATCTCCTGCTTCTCTGTAGAATGCATAATTGAAATTGTCAACTGTGGTAGATCCCGGAGCGGAAAAAGCCGTCGTATTCAGGTAGTAATATGCCAGAGTATTGGTGGTAGACTCGTCGAATGTCACCACGGCATCAGAGCCATCATTAACCGAGTCGTAGAGGTACCTCGTCGTTGAGGATACGGTGGTTGTGTCAGCACCTGTGAAGGTGACGGAGGTGAAAGCGATGGTGCTGTCCGTCACACTCAGAGATACTGTACCACTTAAAGTAAGAGAGCCTGTTGATGTGGCTGCACTCACACCTGTCGGTGAGGCAAGTAGACCAATCCAGATAATCCCTACCAGTAGGATTGGGGTTATATAGGCAATTACCTTCTGTGAATTCATTAATTACAATGCTCTTAGATCCATAAAAGTGTAATTGATAAGAATTCTACTAGGTTGCTCTACAAAGTGTGATGGGTGATTATACTACCTTGGCCGATTACTATAATGACCTATAATAGTTACTTTAATACACCAATTAACATACATTTTTCTTCATCCTTCCCCGTCTGCCATCATTTTCACCAAAATAATTGCCAACAATTATTAGCTTATCTATCAAATGTAACTGGTGAAAAAGAAGTTCATTGCGAAACTTGTGCTGACTGGTGACCCCGCAGTTGGGAAGACGTCCCTGAAAACATACCTCACTGACAAGGTCTTCAAAACTGACTCTCCTATGACTCTGGGTGCAGACATTACTCGGGTCGTGATGGATGTAGGCGAAGATTATCAAGTGGTTCTCCAGATCTGGGACATTGCAGGTCAGACCAAATTCATGGATGTCAACAAGGCTTACTACAATGGGGCTAAGGGTGTAATTGTCGTGTTCGATGTCACTCGTGAGGAGACATTTATGGACATCCCTAAGTGGATTGAGAGGGTCAAGACTTCTGTGGAAAATGACATCCCTATCTTGATGGTAGCGAATAAGATGGATCTCACGGAACAGATCGCTGTTGACAAGAAGAGGGCAGTGGAGTACTCTGCTATCCTGTCAAACTGGTTAGGTATGCAGGTACCTGTAGCATTCACCTCTGCAAAAACGGGTGAGAACGTTGAAGACGCTTTCTTCACAATAGCCAGCAATATGCTCAGGCTTGCTTTGGAGAGATGAGACATGATATTGCGCGAGATGATAGAGAGCGGTGAGAACTTCGAAAAGCTCGTGCAGTACGTAGGGGTCCTCCAGCATCAGTCCCGGGAATTTGACTTGCTTGTAGAACTGGAGGATCTCATTGAGAACGATGCTAATCCAAACCTTATCCTTAAGCTCCTAATATCATCAATTTCATCATCTCTTGATGAATCTGTGTTTGTAGAATATATCAATCTGGGACAGACTCTAATAGCATCGCTGTCACAGAACAACCTCGTCCATGATTCACTCAATGAAATAGTAGAGTTCTATATCGCAACTGGGAATGCCTACTGGGATCGAAAGATCTATCAGACTGCAATAACGATCTTCGAGGACGCGATCTATCTTTTACAGTCTCTAAATCCTGAATCCGAAAGTCTTCCAGACTTAATCCTCAAAAAACTTAAGTATTGGATGTCGCTAAAACAATACAATATTGCTGCGAGGGACGCAAGTTTTGGCTACCGGATAGCCAATTCACTGAAGCTTACTGGTTGGACCGAGGCCTTCAGGCACTATGTGATCTCGACTAATGCTGTTATTGCTGAGATTCACGCTCACACTGCACAGTCACTTATTTGGGATGGGGATGAGAAGAGAGCTAAGAACAGTATTCTCAGATCGCTCCACGCTCTAGCCGAGATATTTGATGCAGAAGGGACATTTTCTCGTAGTGTTTCCCTTGCAAGGTTAATTGTTGACGTGTTCTCAACTATCAGGATATTGTCCGAGGAGGATGCTCTGGTAATTAACCTCTTGAGGAGCGCTCTCAAAAACCAGGAGAACGTAGACCTCAGCGATTTAAGTAGTTCTCTTATGAGGTATTACCGGATCGCCTATGTCCCCAAATTATTCACAATCCTCTGCCTTACACCATCGGGTACAATGGTCTATTCTGAGGATTTTGTGTACGGGAAAGAGACGGATGAACTCTCTCTTTTCAGCAAGGAGGGGAAACACCTCTACTCTGGAATCTTCTCAGCCCTAAATATGACGATGAAGGGTGCTCTTGGGGACTCTTCAAGGTCGAATCTTATGGAATACAGTGGCAAATCAATACTGGTTGAGGAGACAGAGAGCTTTCTAATTTACCTTGTGAGTGATAGAGAAACCCCTGAACTTAGGAAGAACTTGATAGACCTCTCGAATGACGCTGAAAACGGATATAGTCGTATGCCAGAGATGACAATTTCATCCACTACCGAGATGAAGAAACTCTTCCAGCCACTCGTTGAGAAGTACCTTCAAAAGTTTGAATGACTTACCATCCAATCTTCTCTGCATTCTTGAGAATCTGCTCTCCAGCGTTTGCGGTTTTTACCCCCTTGATCCGCTTGACCTCTTCACCATCCTCGAAGAAGATGATCTGACGGAGGATACCTATTGAGGTCTTGCCGTAGAGCTTCTTTTCTCCATACAATCCTAATGGCTCTAGAAGTACCTTGTCCACGTCACAAATCAGGGGATACTCTAGACCGTGCTCCTCACTGAACTTCCTGTTCTTCTCCACCGTATCCGCAGAAATCCCAAACACCTTGATCCCTTTGGATTTGATCTCGGAGAAGGTGTCACGAATGGAGCAGACTTCCTTGGT
>JALWRB010000431.1 GCA_027077875.1 Candidatus Heimdallarchaeota archaeon | reverse complement strand
CTCAGGGAGATACAACCTAATTGGGATGGGGGTAAGACCCTTCCTGAGGAGGTCTTTGACAAGCTTAACAGCAAGTTCTTTCCTATCCTTGGTGAGGATGTTCGTGAGCTCTAGCTCCCATCGGGTGAGTCGAAAGCAAGGTCAGAAGAAGAACCCTACAATTAATACCATGAGTACAGAGAATACTATTCCCGTGATCCCAACAGAGATTAAAACCATGGAGTAAGCAATATTAGGATATTTTTCTAACCAAGTCCTCTCTGCCATGTACTCCTCGTATGTTTCCGTCTTGACCTTAATCCACTGGGGATTGTGCTGGTGTGGTGGAACGTCCAATCTACCCTCAACGCGACGACGATCTCTCAAATGTAGGAGTGACAAGATAAGGAGGACAACAAGGCTGAAGAGTAGAAGGATAAAACTCCAGCTGAAAATGCTCGATGCAAAAATTTCGAAGAATGCTTGGTCACGGGAGACAATCTCATTGTTATCCATGTAACGCTGGACATAGCGTGAATCGATGGCGAAGGATATTCTCAGCAGTACCCCTGGTATAGCAACGACAAGCAGGAAGTACCTGAGGTAGATGATCTTATAATTTGGTGGGCTGTTCCTCAAGTCATCCTTTTTTGAGATAGTGAAAAAGTCATCAACGTCGGGTATCATGATATATCCTTTCGGATGGGTAGATTTTAAGATTGCGCATCGCATTAAGTCTTGAAAAACTGCTGACCATGTTATATGACCGATTATCTGAATATCCCAAGGAGCTTCTGAATTGACTGCTTCAGTTGCTTCTCTGCCTCTTTCTCACCATAGTTCTGAGCGATCATGAGGCTGATGAGTTCTATGTGCTCAGCGATGAGCTCAAGATCCTGCTCATCTCCAATGAGTTTCAGTCCTTCATTGATTCTCTCGATTGGGTGTTCCTCATAATAAGATATCATGAAATCCTTGAGCATTGGTCCCGTCTCACCGCTGGCCCTGTATCTCTTCTTCGGTCTTCTCTTGATCTCAACTGTTGGTTTTGGTATCGGGGTCTTCGGCATGGTGGGTGCGGGTGAATCGAGAAGCTTTTCGAAAGCGTCTTTGTCACTGTTCTTGATCCTGTAGACGAATCCAAGCTTAGCGTTGATTTTCCTCGCCGTGAGTTCCGCTGCTCTCTTTGTACTCTTACTTGATGATTTACCGTGTATAATTTCTAGGGTTAATTTGTCATCGTCCCTTATGATGAGTGATCTTCTGGAGTTGAAAACCTTCTTTTCAAGCTTGACTTCCTCATATTCACCGGAGGCCTTGACATTGAGCAACTTCATACCAGTCATTTATTCATCAACGCCTTGATGAGTTTACTTATTAGTGCTCGTTCTTCTGCTGAAATTACATGGTCTGATCTGGTCACCTCATATGCGTTGTTGAGAAGTGCTTTTCGGTATTCGTCTATTTCCTTCTTCTCTTCCTCTGTGATCACTCCGTCCTCTTCCGCCTTTGCAATCGTCTCTCTGAAGGAGCGCATATCGTGCTTGATCTGATGGAGGATTGCCTTCTCATCCTTTGAGATTACCCCATCTTCAAGCGCGATGAGGAATAAGTCTGTGAGAATGTTCTGTATCCTGTCATCTTCTGAGGTTTCCACAATTGAGAAGTGAAGTTCGCCTTCAAAAATCTTCGTACTCAATTATCTCGGAGGATCGCCTTTAGCTGATTAATCTTGTGAATACTGTGGGGATCGATACCCTGTGCAAGAGCACAATAGATGGAGATATAGTCCAAGCGAGCAACGGTAGATATGTACTGCTGGAATTTGCTACTTCCTATTGCTTTAATTACAAATGACTCCGTGAGATTCTGTGCGAAATCAAGGTGTATGTTTGTTCGGTCATCATCAAGTGAGCTTCTGATCACAGTGTTGTGGAGGTTATCACAGAACTTTCCGTCATATCCGATGATGGCATTGTGGCTGAATTCTGGAACCTCAAAACTAGCTGCGTGAAGCTTAGAGTTTTCGTTGAGCTGGCATCGATAACGGAGTGCCACCGGTCCCATCAGGTTAGAGCTGAGTATAGAGATCTGCCGTCCGATCTGACCATCTCCCACCTTCTCGAGCTCTGGTATCTCCTTCTTCATCTCATCCCTCAATGACGGTAGGACATCAAGGTCTTCCTTGGAGATTCCTAGTTTCATCCCCTCGTTTAGCAGTCCACAGAGTAGCCCGAACATATGGTAAAAAGCTTCCCTTGGCTGAAGGTTCTTAGGCACCTTATGTAAGGGGATTTTCCATTCTTCCGAGAGGTCTTTGAGTTTCCCTCCTGAGGTGATGAAATGGATAGGATTCCCTTTCTCAAGGAATTGTTTGACGCACGATCTAGTCTCTTCTGTATTTCCGGAGTAGCTCACTGCAAGGACGGTCCACTTGCTGTCAATGTACTTTGGAATGTGATACCCTCTAATCACGACTACGGGGAGTTTGGAGTTTTCAGCAGCAAGTTCCTTAATAAAGTCTCCAGCAATAGCAGATCCTCCCATACCGCAGATCACCAGACCGTGCTCTATGGTGATGGGTGTTTGAGCACCTAGATTGAAGAGTTCCCGGAAGTTCTCTGGGTAACAAAATAGGGTTTGGTAGTAGTCCACGAGATGAGTCTGGAAGCTGCCAATATATAGCTTGTCTTTTGAATTACAACACTAAGTCTCCGGACACACTACTTGGGGGTGTGAAGATAATTGAAGGTTAATTGATATATGGTTGTGAGAAGGTTGTAGTGGGATTAAAGTACCCGAAAAACCTGTATCTCCCGTCCTGTGACAGATCGGTGAATTCTACCTGTTCTGAAGATGTTGACATCCGAAATAGGTATATCCATCAATCTAATTCACATTCATAACTACCGAGCCAACGGTAGAAAAGTACAAATCTCTGATGTCATGTTAGAACCTGTGACATTCTCAATAGTAGCTAGGGATGAAGACACTGGGGACCTTGGGATCGCGGTGGCGAGCAAGTTTCCAGCAGTCGGGTCTGTTGTCCCATGGATATCTGCCGACGCAGGTGCTATAGCCACTCAGGCACTCGCTAATCTAGAGTACGGA